>NZ_JBXAFB010000008.1:76635-246949 GCF_058792595.1 Cytobacillus sp. MT66 | reverse complement strand
TCGAAGAAGCTTGTCAAAAGGCAATGGAAAAAGGAGGAATCCAAAAAGATCAGGTTCAATTTATCCTTGCAGGGGATTTGATCAACCAGATAACTCCGACAAGTTTTGCTAGTAGATCCATTGGAGCGCCTTATTTTGGGTTGTTCGGTGCCTGTTCAACCTCTATGGAAGGATTGGCTCTAGGTGCCTATATTGTTAATACGAATGGGGCTAAATATTTGTTAACAGGAGCTTCTAGTCATGATACAGCTGTTGAAAAACAATTTCGGTATCCAACTGAGTATGGTGGACAAAAACCTCCTACGGCACAATGGACTGTTACTGGTGCCGGTGCGGCCCTCTTAAGTGATTCTGGGGATGGACCTCGTGTCACTTCTGCTACAATAGGCCGTGTGATTGATATGGGTCTTACCGATCCATTTAATATGGGAGGGGCTATGGCGCCAGCTGCGGTTGATACCATTGAAGCCCATTTAAAGGAACGAAATGTTGAGCCATCTTATTACGATTTAATTGTAACCGGAGATCTTGGGAAAATTGGACAGGAAGTTTCTATGGATCTATTTAAAAAGCATGGAACTACAATTAGTGAAGAACAATATCAAGATTGCGGTCTTATGATTTATCGGGAGGGGCAACCAGTCCTCGCAGGAGGAAGTGGCGCGGGGTGTTCAGCAACAGTAGTGTATGGTCATTTATTAAATCGCATGAAAAAAGGTGAATTTAAAAGAATGTTAGTAGTTGCTACAGGCGCTTTATTATCACCCCTATCCTTCCAGCAAAACGAAACCATACCTTGTATCGCCCATGCGGTCTCGATTGAATACGGGGGTGGACAATAAAATGATTTATTTTTGGGCTTTTGTTGTTGGTGGTTTGATTTGTGTCATCGGTCAAATTATGTTTGATGTGTTTAAACTGACACCGGGACATACCTTAAGTACTCTTGTAGTGGTCGGTGCTATTTTAGATGGGGTAGGTTTATATGAACCCTTAATTGATTTTGCTGGGGCTGGAGCTACCGTACCCATTACAAGCTTTGGGAATGCACTCGTACATGGTGCCATGC
This sequence comes from Cytobacillus sp. MT66, assembly GCF_058792595.1. Classification (NCBI taxonomy): domain Bacteria; kingdom Bacillati; phylum Bacillota; class Bacilli; order Caryophanales; family Bacillaceae; genus Cytobacillus; species Cytobacillus sp. MT66. Next base: position 245,880 of record NZ_JBXAFB010000008.1, on the reverse strand, counting down.
AAGAAGCTGAAAAACACGGATTAGTTGGCATTCTTACAGGAGTATTCGAAGTAACAAGTGCCGGTATTTCAGCTGCCATTATATTCGGTATGTTAGGGTCGTTGATTTTTAAACCAAAAGGATAAGGAGAATTAGGATGACAGTAGGATCAGATGTTAAACAGTGTTTTGCCAGTCTAAAAGGGGTAGAAGCAAGTCTCTCAAGTTTAGCATTACGGACTCTTGATGATGAATCGAAGCGAACTTTGCATGATGCTATGATGGTAGTACACGAAGTAACAAAAGATTTAAAAAAAAGAGTAGGAGAACTAGAAGGAGAGGAACTTCAGTACAAAGGTTTCTAGAAAAACTATATTTACAGGGGGTGTAAGCAGTGCCTGAATGGTTAGATATAGCTGTACGCTCAGCATTATTTGTTGCTGTTTTATTTTTCATTACAAAATGGTTAGGGAAAAAGCAAATTTCCGAACTATCTTTCTTTGAATATGTCACCGGTATTTCCATTGGAAGTATAGGTGCTGAAGTGGCTATGGGACTGGAACGGAACATTTTTCATGGAATCATTGGAATTGTCATTTTTGCGGCTATTCCCTTTTTCGCTGGTTTAATTTCATTAAAAAGTAAACGTTTTCGCAATTTTATAGAAGGAAAAGCAACTGTATTTATCAAAGATGGGAAGATTATGGAAGATAATTTAAAAAAGGAAAGATATACGACAGATGAACTGTTAGAGCTACTTCGCAGGAAGGATGTCTTTCAAGTCTCTGATGTAGAATTTGCTGTTTTAGAGGCAACAGGTGATTTATCTGTGATGCTAAAGAAAGAAAATCAACCTTTAACAGCAAAGGATGCAAACTTATCGGTTGCATCAATAAAGGAGCCACAAACCGTCATTATGGATGGCGAAATATTGGATGAGCCACTTTCGACAATTGGACGAAGTCGGGCTTGGTTACATATCGAATTGGAAAAACTAGGGGTAACAATTGAAAATGTTTTTCTTGGACAGGTAAATTCTTATGGAGAGTTAACAGTTGATCTGTTTGACGATAAATTACAAGTCGCACCCCCACAAGAAAGACCCTTAATTCTTTCAACCTTGAAAAAATGTCAAGCAGACTTAGAACTATTTGCTCTTGGAACGGAATCAAAAGAGGCCAAACAAATGTATAGGTTAAACAGTAAAAAATTACAAGAAGCCATTGATAAAGTGACCCCTATTTTAAAAGGATAAGGATTTAGCTTAGATTCATACATGACGAAAAAAAGATACCATTTTTAATTGAAAAAAGTTTAAAAACCTTAGTCCAATTTCGGACTAAGGTGAATTTTTTTACGAGGTGTTAGAAGTGTCAATTTTTTTAGTTAAAGTTATTTTTATCTATATTGTGTTTATTGTAGCAGTAAAAATTTTAGGGAAATCAGCTCTAGCCCACATGATTTTGGAGCGATTCTTTTTTTATCTTATTTAGCTTTTGGTTCTATTAAAGTAAACGGAGTGATGGAGGGGATTATTGGAATCATTGTAATAACATGCATTCATCTATTTATATCAAAGTTAAGTTTATTAAATAAGTTAAACCCTTTTATTATCGGAAAACCGACTTTTCTAATTAAACACGGGATTATCTATCGAAATTTAAAGGAAAGTAGATATCCTTTACCTGAGCTGTTGTCTAATTTAAGAACATCAGGATATCCGGATATTCACGATATTGAATATGCGATTTTGGAAGCAACAGGTGAAATTAGCATTTTTCCAAGAAAAGAATTAGTTCCTATTACTCCAAAAGATTTACATATGAAAGTGGAATACCGCGGATTACCCATAGCCGTTGTCATTGAAGGGAAAGTGCAAAAGCGTAATTTAAAATTTATCAACAAAAATGAAAAGTGGTTAAAGGAAGAACTAAAGGCAAAGGGATATCTTCAAATCAAAGATATTTTTTATGCTGCTGTTAGAGATACCATCATTCATTAACCATTAACAAAAAAGATGTTAACGACTAATTTTAAGACGATTTCCTCCCAATATAAATTAATGTTTTCTCTTATTTACTCCTTCTTATATTTTATTCTCAGATAGGCAAATATGGATTTTTAATGGTACAAACAACCCAAATATTACCTTATTTATAAGATAGCATTAAGTTCGAAGTATTTATAAGGAAGGATCTGAGAAACCAAATGTTTTTATACCCCTTTTCATACCCCAGTTTTTATACTCCCTATGGGGGGTAAAAAGTGAAACTTTGCGTACTGTAATACCTTTTCTGAATTATGGTTTGCAAGAAGCAACAATGACTTATTTACTGGGAAAAGGATATGACCCACAAACTGCTTTTAAAACAGTTGAATCATGGGAAGTTAATGAAAGATTTTATTAAATGTTTCTAAAACGCTAATATGTGTTTTTATAAGAATATTTTAAAATTGAATAAGGGAGAGGACCACTTTGCAAACCGCACCCAAACCATGATTAGTATCCCATTTCCATCTGTATGGGGTATTGATGCTTCTATAGCTGGAAGACCAATCATTAGAGGTATACTTACCATTAATTCCATTATAGGCACCAGAGTAATGGGTACAGTTAATTTCCGTGGTACACCTATCCCAATTATCTTTATCTGCAAAATAAAATTGGACTTCCTAATAATCTGCTATACCGCGAACAATATCAATGGAACTTACCGATCATTCAAGCCGAAGCAGGCTGGGATATTACAACAGGGGATGAACATATTATTATTGCTGTTATAGACACTGGGGTTGATCTGGACCATCCTGATTTGAGCGGAAGATTAACAAATGGATACAATGCTCTGGAAAATAACGACTTTCCTGATGATGACAGGGGCCATGGCATCCATGTATCCGGAATCATTGCATCGGAAACAAACAACCAAGAAGGCATTGCTGGCATCACTTGGTATAACAAAATAATGCCTATAAAGGCAATGGGTGCTGAAGGATATGGAACGACCTTTGATATAGCAAAAGGGATTATTTGGGCAGTGGACCATGGAGCAAATGTCATTAATATGAGTTTAGGCAATTATCAGCCTTCTTCTCTTTTGAAAGAGGCAATCGATTATGCATACAATAAAAATGTAGTCATGATTTCTGCAGCAGGAAATGAAAATACTATACAACCGAGCTTTCCAGCAGCATATCCTGAAGTTTTAAGTGTGTCAGCTGTCGACAACACAGGACGACGAGCATCTTTCTCAAATTATGGAGATTATATCGATGTCTCAGCTCCCGGAGTCCAAATTACGAGCACCTATTTTAACCAGCAGTATGCAGCTTTATCAGGTACTTCTATGGCTTCGCCTCATGTGGCAGGACTTGCTGGCCTCTTGCTTTCTGCAAACCCTAATTTAACTAACAGAGAAGTAATAGACATTATTAAGAATTCTGCATATGATTTAGGAATCCTAGGAAATGATAGCGATTTCGGCAATGGCTTAATTGATGTAAAGAATGCACTGGAAGCAGCCCAAAATGAATAATCTGAAATACTCCCCCTATTGACCCCATGTGGCAAAAGGCAATGAACCTTTATAAAAGTTGCCTTTTGTAGTTAAAAAACACCTTGAAATTTTTGAATTCATCCCCAAGTGGTTCCTAATTCTGGGTTCTGACATCATATTGCTAGGAAAATCCTTCACAAGCAATCCCCTATTCGCCAAATGGATTTTCTGGAAAAGTTACAACGGTTTAACTAAAGTTAGTCTATATGAAAAAATTAAATAATTTAAAGCTATGGACTGGTTACCATAGCTTTTTACGACCTTATTCAATTGGAGGATTATGCGGAAACTGGGACATGTACCCTGTAAACTGCTGTGCCGCCTGTTGAAGTTTTTGTGGATGTTCCGCTTCAAGCGAATACCATCCCTTTTGAAACATCAGATTATACAGTTCACGCTGCAAATTCTTCGTTTCGTCGAAAATCGCGTGAATGTCCTGATATAGCGAAGCGTGGCTTGCCTCATTCATTGCCGTAGAATAAGATGCCGTAATGTACTTTTCATACGAAAGCATATCGTTTAGGAAGTCACGTTCATTCATCTCAGGTGTTTTTGGTATAGGTGTTTCTGGATATTGAATCTTGTTTTGATTGTTATTCATTTTGTATGTCCCCTTATTGATTCATTTGGTTCACATTTTGCTCCAAATGCTGCAAAATGCGCTGATAATGTCTTTCGTGCATCATGCATGCCTTTTCGAGGGCTACTACGATCTGTTAATCTTGGCACTGGCCTGCTGCAAAATGTGCCTTTTTGAATCCTAAAAGGTTCCACGATAGCATGTCCTTTAAATAATTAAAATCTTTTCCTGTGAGCACCTGTGGTGGCTCTTCAAAATCACTAAGTCTCTATTTAGGACAGTGCCCAGATCATTACGCCTTTCGTGATGTCAGAACTTACCCAACCTTAATTCTCTTTTTTTCGTTCTTAATATCTTATAAAAGTTCTTATAAAGGTAGTCCATAATATATAACAGACAATCCCTTCATATTCCATACGTATACTGGTTACATAGTTTGTACATGTTAAGAGAAACAGAAGGAGGGATTCCAGTTGGAGTGGATTTTTTATCTATACCTGTTAAATATGTTCTTTATCTTATTCATAGCAATTTGGGAAGTACGTAGGCCTGCGAAGGCATTGAATTGGATAATAATCGTCCTTCTTTTGCCTGTCATTGGTTTCTTGCTATATCTTAGCATATCAAATCCTAAGTTTATTCACCGGAAAAGATTGACATCTTCTAATAATGAATCTAACAAATTACCTGAGACATTCAGTGATTCAGCATCGGTAATTGCCGATTCTTTACGGCATTTCACTGTGAATGGGCTTCGAATGGGCCGAGTCCAAGTGTTTAACAATGGAATAGTGAAATATGAACAACTCCTTGAATCCCTACAAGATGCTCAAAAAACAATTGATCTGGAATATTTCATTTTTCGGAATACCAAATTGGCAATCGTATCAAGAACTGCTAATCGAAAAAGCATTAACTGGAGTGCAGGTTCGTTTTATGAGAGATGGCTTGGGGAGTTATAAGTTCCCGCGTGAAAAAATCCGGCAGATGGTTGAAGCAGGGATAGAATGCAGGACAATATTTCCTTTGCGATTTCCCTGGTTTTTGTCCAATTGGAATTATCGGGATCATTGTAAGATGGCCATACTCGACGGAAAGATAGCTTTTAATGGTGGCATTAACATAGGATATGAATATACAGGATTGAAACCTGACGTTGGCTTCTGGCGGGATACTCATTTGCAAGTCATAGGAGAAGCATCAGCCGATTTGCAGCCTGTCTTTGATGTTCATTGGGAAATCGCTGTGCCGGAACGGATAAAATCAAAAATAAATTTGAAAACAAAATCAGAGGTAACGAAAATCAATTCAATCGGCACAGCAGATGATTCCAAATGGTCAGCCGAATTGGGATCAGAGTTGAGCACCCTTGATGATAAAGAAATGGACATATCCGCAAAAACTAGGTCATTGCATAAAGCGTATATCCATACGTTGGAAGGAAACCCTGGAATTCCTACCCCAGTCATTCGGCAAGCTTACTTTATATGTATAACACAGGCGACCAAGACTATTGATTTAACAACACCCTATTTTGTACCAGAAACGGATATTATCATGGCATTAAAGACAGCAGTAGCTCGTGGTGTCCTTGTAAGATTGCTGGTTCCTCGCCACAATAATCAAAAAATCGTGGGTCTTGCAAGCCGTACTTATTACGGAGAACTTATAGAAGCTGGAGTTCAAATCTACCAGTACGACAAAGGAATGATACATGCGAAGGTGTTGACCATCGATGAGGAGATTGCTGCCGTAGGCTCAGCAAACTATGATATGAGAAGTTTTCGCCTGCATTATGAGGTGTGTCAAGTCTTGTACAGTGCTGATGTGGCGAGGGAACTCACAGATCAGTTCGAACGTGATCTTACTGATTCTATTCCATTAAAAATTGAAGACTTGCTGGAACGACCTCTGACCGAGCGGATTGTTGAACAGAGTGCCCGCCTGTTTTCTCCATTATTATAAGTTGAAAAAACCGGTATTATTTATCTTTCTGATTTTAATTAGCTTACATGTTGTAATATAAATATTTTAAAACATGAGGATTTTTGAAATCGAGTGAAATATAAAATGGAGGAATAAATTTTGGGTGAAGTTTTTTTGGGTTTACTGACAATCAAAGTCATAGTAGGTTTTGTCACCTTATTTTTTATCATTATCATAACCGGTAGAACATCAATCTCTCAGTTAACCCCGTTTCACTTAGTTTTTGTATTAGTGCTTGGAGATTTTTTTGAAATACCATTTATGAAAATAAGGTAGGGATTTTTCATTTTTTATATGCCATCGGATTGTGGACGCTTCTCATGTTGGGGATAGAGTTCTTGACTCTAAAAAATAAATCGACACGTTCTCTCTTATTGGGCGATCCTAACATCATTATTCGGGATGGTGTAATGGATAGAAAGTTACTTAAAAAGAACAAATTGGATGTAAATCAAGTATTAAGTATACTTCGACAAAATCAGGTTTTTTCTGTTCGCGAAGTCAAATACGGTATATTGGAAGCTAATGGGCAAATCAGTATATTATTACAATCGAAGTATCAAAAACCAGAAAAGCAAGATATTATTCTTCTAGAAAGTCCAGTATACCTCCCAACAGCGTTAATTATAGATGGGGAAGTATTAAGGGATAATTTACATGAACTCGGATTTAATCAACAGTGGTTAGATAATCAATTAACTACCAATGGCTATGATAATGTTAAACGTATACTCTACGCAGATTGGCGAGAGAATGAAGGTATACATATAAGCCCTAAATAAAATATAACCTGAATACGTTAAACACGTAACTTCAACGAAAACCTAAACAATTTTGTAACGTCTATGTAGGCTAATGTTTTAATGAATCGGATAAAAGGTAATATAAACAATACTCAAGTAGTTGTCGGTCACTCATTACTTCGGCGAATCCAACGTGGATTAAATAAAGGAGAATCCATGAATGCCTTGGCACGAGCTACTTTCTTCGGAAAACAGGGAGAACTTAGAGAAAGAGCATTACAAGATCATTTACAGCGTGCCAGCTCATTAAATCTAATTATTAATGCCATCAGCATTTGGAATACCGTGTATTTATCACAAGCAATTGAACATTTTAAAAATATAGGAAAATATCAAGAGGAATTGCTTCCTCACATATCACCATTGGGATGGGAACACATAAACTTTCTAGGAGAATATTCATTTATACCAGAGATTTTGAACTCGATACATGCCCTGCGTCCACTTAGGATATAAAAAAGCCTGGTTTTTCTGCTTAACGTAGAAAAATCAGGCTTTTACCTTCTAAAAAATTCCTTAGCGTATTATATCTGCGTTTAGTCGGCAGTACCCCTTTATGATCATCCATGGCAATGCTGTTTATTTGAAGAACTTTTTTTCGCTTTCAACATTTTGGACTCTGGTTATAGGGGTATTAAATCTGTTTTTGACAGCTACAGTTTCATTTTCGTGATTCTCTGTGTTTCTTGTATTTTGTACTAAAAATAGTAACCCTATGGATAAAAGAATAAGTATGGAAACGGTAACCAATAAGGCCCTTGGTATTTTTCTAATGAGACACCTCTAAATAGTTTTGTTATTAGCTTGTTTAGTCACAGGGATTTTAACGATGAAATAAATGGAAAATAAAAAAGGAGTTTCGTTTACGTTGCTATTAAAGAAAGGAAAGATGATTAACTTTTGCTATTACTTATTTCTTTATTTGTTTTTTCAAATTAGGGTATGTAGGCAAATGTCTAGTCCTAGGATAATTAGGAAAATAAGATAAAACTAAATATATTCAATTTAAGAAAGGGGAGTTATAAAAATTATACAATATCATAATTACATGTCTTATTATCATCCTCAATATTCCAGCCAGTTTTCGCAATACCCTGAGCTGAAGGAAGTGCTGCAATAACCTATTTAATTGGCATAGACCGTTTATTTAACGGTTGAATCTTGGGAAATTAATAAAATGTTTTAAAAATAGTTGATATGTTCCATGCTTATAAAGGAAAACTAGTAGAGTTGAAATGTTTAAATGTATTTTTGTACTATTGGTTAAAAAAACAACAATTGAGCTTTATCATAACAGTTAAATTTGGAGTAATAAGGCACACCGTTTGAAAACAAACGGTGTGCCTTATTGCTGTTAATATTTATTCATCTATATTATCTGGATCGTTTACATCTTTAGGATCTTCAATTGGCTCTTCTGTATCTGGGTCCACATCATTTTCATCTATATTATCTGGGTCATTTGCATCTTCAGGATCTTCAATGGGTTCTTCTGTGTCATGATCTACATCCACTTCAGGTGGTGGTGGATCCTTATCCTCTTCTATATTATTACACCCCAATAACATGATGGCAGATAGAAAAACTGCTGTTAATAGCCTTAACCACTTTAGATTCATTTTTATCGTCCTCTCTATTGGTTGTTTACTTTGAATATTATCTTCTCCTTCCACTTTTTATACGAACATTTTAACTTAACATCAATAAAATTAAGGTCCTTAATCACCAAACAGTAGCGGCCTAGGTGTCAGGAAATGAAGATAAAAAATGTAGTACAGAGGAAAAGAGGCTTCTATCAAAAAAATGGTGCCATTTATCAAATATAATTACATAACTGTGGGTTTTTGGTCATTTAAAAGCAGGATAAAATTGGAAGTTATAAAAAATATTCTTATACATCATTCTAATAAAGTAAAAATTAAAGGCGGCGTTATTTATAACAGTAAAAAATGACGTAAAGACAGATCTACCAGGATTTGCAGGCTAGCTTCGAAACATTTGCAATCAACAAGCTAAGCAGCTTTACCAAGAGGCTACAAACTCAATCCGTTCTACACAGCGTTGAACCACGCGTTCAACAAATCGAACAAGAAGAATCGCAATAAGCCCAAGATGGAAGCCAAGCTTCCCAAGGCAGTACGCAAGGAGCATAAAATCAATAAGGAAATGAGTTTACAAGCAAAAATAATGAACAACAAGTAAGACAACAAAACAAACAAGCCTAGTCTCATAAAAAAAAATAACTGAAGCACACGTTCGTAAAAATTACAATTCTAAGCTTTATGTCGCAACATTCTTGGTATATTACAGAGAGCGAATAAAAACTAAGCTTTTTTACCAAGAGTTGTTTTATAAAAAATATAAAAGGAGTAAGTGTTATGCGATTACCCGAAGACTTTATAAGAGCTAGGCATAAAAAAGAAGGGTTAAGTTTAGATCAATGCTTTTCAAATCCTATCATACATAGGGAGATACATGGGAATAAGGTATTCGTTCCATTGGATTTAAAGAGAATTTGGAATCAATAAAAGTTTTTAGCAATGAAATATAGCAACCGTTTTGATTATAAGGCTATTTTATATATAAGGGATCCCACCAACAAAAAGCGCTTAAAACATACGCTAAGCATAATTCGTCATGAATAAAGCCGATTTTTCCTCAACTTACGAGAAATAATCGGCTTTATGGATAAGGGGACAATCGATTGTCAAAATGAATCCATTCCTAAATACTATTTAAAAACCGGTTGATGTGAAACCATTACCATAATCTAAAAAAAGAGTATTATTCGGGGTGACACAAAAATAATTTATTCAAGTGGATTAACGGACTAGTGCGCCTAATATATGTGATATATATAAAGATATCTTACCATAGTGTAACGGGAGGGTAGTGATTTAGTACAGGATATCTGATGTTAAAAAGACTCCGGCAGGAGGAACGCCGTTCTGATATATAGGAGGTTCAGTGAGTGCTGTATCAGTTGTAGCAATCCAAGTTCCGTACTCACCTGCAAGCAAAGAGGGAGGTTTCATAATAAACCGTCCACTTAAAACGAAATGACGAATTCTAATCGAGGGATCATCAAATATAGTTAAGTTACCATAAAATGAGGCATATGGTGAATCAAAACTTATTTGTTTGATGTTTTCTTCCCAATACCCATTAATTTGAATAGGTGTACCACGAAAATTAATTGTACCAGATACTTTATTATTACCTGTAATAGAATTAATGATGAGTACTCCCCAAATAATGGGTCGACCGGCTATAGAAGCCGAAATGCCCCATTTTGATGGAAAAGGTATACTAACCATGAGTTTCTGTGCAGTTTGCAAAAGTTGATTCCTCGTTTCGTAATAATCATAAATACAAGAGTTTAAAGTTTAATTTCTATCTATACATCAGAGTGTTAAAAAAAGAAAGAAAGTCTAATAAATTATTTTAATATTTATTCATTTTGAATCTTCCATATTCGGTTTCGAACATTTCATTTACTTCCCAAGATTCAACGGTTTTATAAGCTGTTTGTTGATCAAAGCCTTTTCCCAGAAGGTAGGCCATTGCGGCAATTTCAGTTAGCGCATGTTCATAGGAAGTAAGAGCAACTTCTTTTAGACCATAATCAACAAAAGGCTTTATTGCCATTAATGTTTCACTTTTCAAATCCTGATCCGAATTTTCTCTCTCATCGGATTCATTACCCTCTAGATTTGGATGTGCTTCTTTGTATAGCACCTCCCACTGTTCATACAGACTTGTAGCTGTCTCAAAGTCCTCAGAGTCTACTGTTAAATTTTTTTGTAATTTACTCATTAAATTACGCCATGTCTCTTCCCATTCCTCTAAAGTTCTTAAGTCAAAGAGGTTTGAGAACTTCGGTTTCACACTCTCCCAATGAACATAAATGTCCGTACACCATCCCAATAAATATTTATAGTTTTCCGTTTGGGCTTCCATTTTTTTATCACCCTTTTTAAATTTTTTCACTTCTAAAAAAAGAAGCAATATCGAGTGTAAAATGAGGTTAAATACCTTTTAAAACCAATTTACAATTCTATGGTATGTTTCACTTATGTCCCTAGACTAGGCATTTGTCTCATTTAACAAAAAAATTTTGTTTTCTTTCCAAACGGATAAATATGTTGCATTCTGCAAGTATAATTTTCCTTTGCAAACAAGGCCGGTGTTAAAAGTATAAAGGCATTTTTAAAACGTTCTTAACAAACAGATAAAGAGCAGGTAAGCTGAGGAACTTGATAAAAACCTGAAGGAAAGCCAACTCAATCGATTATGAAGTATATATAGGGGTCCTGCCGACAAAACGCGAATATTATACGCTAAGCAGATGTATTAGGGGTTCCGTCAGGAAAATGCGGATTTACAACGTTAAACTATTTTTTTGGAAACAAAAACCTTGCTTCCCCAACGCTAAGCAGAAGAAGCAAGGTGAGTTAATAATTTCACTTGCCAGAATCACGAGGTGGATTCACCATGTTCATGTAATTTATATCTTCCAGGGTAAACAATATTCACCTCAACCTTTACATGGCGCAGGGAATCTTGGTTTAAAACGAGTTGCTGTTTTCCTGTGGCAATGCTCTTCCATTGATGTGGATGTTTGCGATACAAAGATTCGCCCAAATTGTAAATATCTATACCCTCTTTAAAAGCAGTTTGATACGTTTTGCGGATTTGCTCCTCTATTTTTTCCTGAGCCATTTGTGTGAGTTCCTTTTCAGTAAGGTCAATATGCAATTCATTGATTCCGGCTTTCACATTAACAGAAATGTCGAAAAACGCTTTGTCCAATTTTACAATTGGGGTCACGTCATACTCGGGTTTTTCTGCGACAAGAACAGCCGCAAGCTTCTCTTCGGCAAACAAATCAAGAGGCACTCGGATCGTGTGAGTACTTAGCCAGGGCATTCCCGACAGATCCTTAAGATCCATTCGTGCATAATAATTGTCTAGTTCATATACTTGGATGCCTGAATACCTAAGAAGCTCTTTTGGTTTATTACTTTCCTGCCATTGACCTTTGCGAAGCGATAATTCCGGTATATAACTAGTTCTTGCCTTTTCGTGTGAGTCCAGTATAAATTGTTGCAGGCGGACCGGAGCAAGGAAAGAATGCTGTCTGAAATTTTGCTCGGGATTGAGAAGAATTGATGCCTTTGGCGATAATCTAAAAAATGGTGTTGCCAGCAAGATTTCTTCAAGAGGCTCTCTTGTGCTGAACAGCCAGGGCAAGTACCTTATTTCACGATAACGGTTGATCAATTCCAGCACTTCTCCGACTTTGTTTTCTTTCATCAATCTCTCACTGAACAAGATGGCAGAGATTTGTCCCCAGTTTAAGCGCTGTTGTGATGTACTGTACAAATCATTTGCCCCTTCTGTAAACGAGGAACCTTCGCCTTTTCCCACCCAAACCGGGGGCTGCTCCGCTTTTTGCTGTCCCTCCAGCTTTGCCACTGTCGAGAAATCAAGCAATTGCACATATAGTGTGTATTGGCCATCGATATAGTCAATTCCAACAGCCGTTGCATAGTTCATGTTTTGCACTTCATATCTGCTCCAGCACCCAGTAAGGGTGAGGAGGAGGAGAAGTGCAACCATACTTTTATATCTCCTCATTTATGCCTGTCCCCTTGCCTTGTAGAATCTCGTGTCTTCAACATGTCCGGTCGTGTGTTTCGCCATTGCCAAGGTAATCGGAACAAAGCGTCGGCAAAGTCTTTAAATGGAGGTGATATCGGGGCCAAGTAAGGCAAGCCACATGAACGCAATGAGGCTAAATGGCTGAGCACAATAAATAATCCAAGAAAGAAGCCATAAACGCCAAGCATGGCAGACAGAATGAAAAGAAAGAAGCGTAAAATACTAATTGTTCCAGCTAATGAAAGGCTCGATAAAGTTGAACCAAAAATCTGTGTAATTGCTCCGATGACAACAATACCAGGGGATAAGAATCCTGCACGAATGGCCGCATCCCCCAGTATAAGTCCGCCTACAACCGTTACCGTGGATCCGACTGCAGAAGGGAGTCGGACACCTGCTTCCCGTAATATTTCTAAGAAGATAAGTACAATAAACATTTCAACTGTTACATCAAAAGGGATACCCAACCGGTTAATCCACAATGTTGCAAGTAGATAATATGGTAGTTGATCCTGATGATAGGAAAGAATGGCAACAAAAAATGCAGGAAGCAGTAGCGATACGGACAAGCCAAGTAAACGAAGCGTTTGACCAAATGTAGTCGACAAAGCAGTAAAGTGGATATCTTCAGGTGTTTTCAGGAGCAGGAACAAATTGGCTGGCGCGATTAAGGCAGCCGGTGTACCATCCACAATCAACGCTACACGGCCATTTAGCATACAGTTAACGGTAAAGTCTGGTCTGCCTGTATACCCCATCAAAGGAAACAATGCTTTTGTCGGTTCCATTAATTCTTCTAGCTGAGTGGCGCTAAACGCTCCGTCAATGTTAAGATCATCTAATTTATTCTTTACATCTTGAACAATCTTAGGATCAACAATGTCACGAATGTATAGAATTGCAACGGTTGTTTTCGTGCGAACGCCTACTTTTTTCGTTTCATAAACCATACTGGTTGATTTGATTCGTTTCCGAATTAACGCCACATTGACTCCCAGTTCTTCCACAAATCCATCTTTTGGCCCCCGTACCGAGACCTCAATAGTGGATTCTTCCGGATTTCGTGCCGGTTTTTTTGAGATATCGAGGGAGAACAAGGAACGTAGAGTCGGAATAAACAAAAGCAGTTTGCCTTCAAAAATATCCGTTTCGGCCGTTTGCTCCCACTCCTCAAGAGTAACGAACTCTAATTGTAGTTGGCTCGACTCTGCAATTTCCTCATGAAGATGAAACCCATTGTTTTCATAAAATCGGGTCAAATGAGGAAGCACTGTCTCATGAATGAACGTTTGGTTGTCACTTAAACCCTCACAATAAATCAATAGGATTCTCGATTGTTCATCATTAGGTTTTAATTTGTAAATATGGTGCTTAACATCTTGACACATTTTAAAGTGTTGGATTAGTGATTGTTCATTAAGCGGTTGCAAGACTGTTACCTCTGTATTAGGCGATGGCCTCTTGCTTTCTGCACCCTGATTTCCAAATAATCTTATCATTCGTCGGAATAGTTTATTCATTCTAGCTAGTCACTCCTTTTGGCTCATTCTTAAGATGAAAATTCGACTGACATACAGGATCAAGGTCCCTACTGTAAAGATACAAAATGAAGGAAAATAAAATCTTCCTAACAAGTCTAGAAAAGCCATGTCGCTCATCGGCAGCAAAATGGCAACAAGCATGGCCAATGCGCCAAATAACACGGGTAACCATCTGCGTTTTTGTAAATTCCACATTTCTCCTAAGAGATAGATAGAAAGGGACACACGAATAAATGTACCGGATAGCCACTGATAAATCGAAAAAAAATCGACATGCTCCACATATTCTCCCAGTCTCACGGTTCTCCATTGATCGTAAGCGGGGTATCTTTGGTTAGCCGCTTCATCAGGGCCAAATATCGCAATCGAACCCATCAATGGTCCTAACGTAAGTCCTGTAAGGATGAAGCACATCAACATCAAGCTTTTAAATCCTGTTTTTTTTGTTAATTTGTGCTGAATCAGCAACATCAACAAAGACAACTCCAGCAATCCCCCGGCAACGTAAGGAACACCTTTCCATAATGGAGCTGTCCCGTTTTCTAACAAAGGAAAAAGAAGGGTATAATCTTTAAACTGAAAATTGGCAATCGCCACAAGATGACCTAGAATAACAACAAATGGCAACAATATTCCGCTCACAATTGCAATTGTACGGAGTCCTTGAAAAGCAGCAAAGAAGCATGCAACAAGTGTTGTTCCCGCAAGAACTAGTATCGGTGTTTGCGGCAAGTAAGATGCGATTGTCCATGTTAGAGTATCTTTTAAGGAAATAAAGCCCATGAGCCATAATAACAAACTATAAATAATCACTAAGATTGCAGATAAAAACTTTCCAAAGTGCTGATCTAGCCACTTTTTAATGTGTTGATTGTTCATGTTTTGAATGATGTAGTTCAAGCAACCAATCCAAACAGGTGAAGCGACAAAAACAAGAAGCACTACGAGCCAGGCATCTCGCTTTGATGCTTCTAGTAGTAAAGGGATAATAATAACGTGGTTCATTAATCCAACCGAAAGCATAATAATCATGTATGACTGAATAGGAGTAATCTTAGGCAAAAGCTCACCTCAAATCCAACAATTGGAAATAGAAACATCTTGAACTATAATTCCCTCAACAACTTCGTTCTATTCATCTGATATTACAGCCGTAAACTAGCACATGATGAGTCCTGGCTTATATCGGCCGGACCAACTTAGAGCAAGAAAAAAATGCTAAGCCCGTCACGACAAAGGCTTAGCATATATTTTGTTCATCCAGCCTAGCTATCCATTTTGATAAAACTTTAACGTGCTCGCAGTCAAGCAACCGTTTTCCCAACGAAACTACACATTTTCAATAATAATCCTTTGTGCTGTTCTCAGGTTGCGTTGTACAGTTCTCAACACATTCTCTTCTTCTGCGTAAGCCCTACTTGCACACCGTCAACAATTACACGTTTAATAGCCATATTGCTTTTCAGATTAGTCGATTTTCTCTTCAAATTAAACGCGCGTGCTAAACCATTAACATTACCTTGAGCGACCGCTTGCCGCCAATTCGGGTCCCTTAGTTTTTGGGCATCTGCTGGTGCCTTTTCAGTCTCAAGTATGCTCTTGGGACAGCAATTGTTTTAATTAGACCATGACTTTATAAAAACAACCTTCGTTTGTGATTGACTAAGGTTGTTTTTTATAAAGTGTTCTCGGAAAATACAGCCTTGCTTTAAATCTGAGTTTAGCGTATATCTCCGTTAAAATGTACTCGGAACCCTTTGATGATCGTGCCTAGTTAGATAAACAAATATTGATACTTCCTTATAGAAATAGCCTGCTTGGTTAGGTACGTTGTTTCACAATCCCCGGAAATTTTTAATATAAGTAATGAATTCTTATTTTTTTCCTTCCGATAGCTTTCTATATAAAGAAGCTCTAGATACATTTGTAATTTCACAAATTTGATTTACAGTCATATTTCCTTCTTTATATAGCTTTACTGCATAATTCATTCCTGCGTGATTTTTATGATATTTCTTTAACCGTCCTTTAAACTTCCCTTCTTTCTTTGCGAGCTCAATTCCTTCACGCTGACGCATACGAATAAGGTCTCGCTCTAATTGGTTAACACCAGCCATTACCGTAATTAAGAATTGGCTATATGGATTATCTTCTGATAAATCTAGCCATGTATCCTTAAGTGATTTTAAGCTTGCCTTTTTATTTCGTATTAAATCAATCAATTCAAATAAATCTTGCGTACTTCGAGTGATCCGAGTTAAATCTGTAACATAAATAATGTCACCTTCCTGTAAATCCTCTAACATTTTTTGAAGTTGTTCACGATCTTTTGTGGCTCCTGAAATTTTTTCTTCATAAATAATATCCATTCCAATTTCGTTCAATTGCCGAAATTGTCTTGAAGGATTTTGGCTAGTCGAACTGACGCGTACATAACCGATTTTCCGCAAAATTTCACCTCATTTTTGAGACAAGTCTTATGAGACACTCTTAACTATGATTTTATCAGTCTACTATACTTGTATCAATAGAGTACACTCTATTGATATATAATTGAACTAATTAACTGAATAATTACAGAAATGAGATGATACTGTATGAAAGTTGCGAGAGGTAGAGAATTGCTTACATCGGAACAGCGACAGGTCCTTATGCAAATTCCTGAAGATGAGTGGGTGCTAGGAACCTACTACACTTTTTCCAAACGGGATTTAGAAATTATCAATAAACGAAGGAGAGAAGAAAACCGTTTAGGGTTCGCCGTTCAATTAGCTGTTCTTCGGTATCCCAGTTGGCCATACACTCATATCAAAAACATCCCGGATTCAGTCATACATTATATATCGAAACAAATCGGTGCCACTTCATCTTCGATTAGTCTTTATCCTCAAAGAGAAAATACACTTTGGGATCATTTGAAAGAAATTCGAAGTGAATACGACTTTGTAACTTTTACACTAAAAGAATATCGAATAGCATTTAAGCATCTTCATCAATTAGCTTTGGAAAATGGCGATGCCATGCATCTACTACATGAATGTATAGATTTTCTAAGAAAAAAGAAAATCATTCTGCCTGCTATCACTACACTTGAGAGATTGGTGTGGGAGGCAAGGGCAATGGCTGAAAAGAAGCTATTTAATACGGTTAGTCAAACTCTAACAAATAACCAAAAAGAAAAGCTTGAAGAGATCATTACTTCGCAGCATCCATCCGAATCCAATAAAACGATATTGGGTTGGTTAAAGGAACCACCGGGTCATCCTTCATCCGAAACATTTCTAAAAGTAATAGAACGACTCGAATACATACGAGGTATAGAATTAGAAACGGTACAAATTAATCATTTGCATCGCAATCGCTTGTTACAGCTATCTCGCTTAGGTTCAAGATATGAGCCTTATGCGTTCCGTGACTTTCAAGAAAATAAACGATACTCGATTTTAACCGTCTATTTATTACACCTTACTCAGGATTTAACGGATAAAGCCTTTGAAATTCACGACAGACAAATACTCAGTCTGTTATCAAAAGGCCGTAAGGCTCAAGAAGAAATTCAGAAACAAAACGGGAAAAAGCTGAATGAGAAGGTTATACACTATACGAACATCGGACAAGCTTTAATCAAAGCAAAACGGGAAAAACTAGACGTTTTTGAGGTTTTAGAATCGGTTATTGAATGGAATTCTTTTGTTTCTTCAGTGGAAGAAGCTCAGGAGCTTGCACGTCCTGCCGACTATGACTATTTAGACTTACTGCAAAAACGATTTTATTCTCTTAGAAAATATACGCCAACCCTATTAAGGGTATTGGAATTTCATTCCACAAAGGCGAATGAGCCACTTTTACAAGCTGTAGAGATTATACGAGGAATGAACGAATCTGGGAAGCGAAAAGTACCTGATAACTCACCTTTGGATTTTATTTCAAAACGGTGGAAAAAGCATTTATACGAGGATGATGGTACAACAATCAATCGGCATTACTATGAAATGGCTGTTTTAACAGAACTTCGGGAGCATATTCGGGCTGGTGATGTTTCTATTGTGGGCAGTAGACAATATAGAGATTTTGAGGAATATTTGTTTTCCGAAGATACATGGAATCAAACGAAGGAGAATACAAGATTATCGGTTAGTTTATCATTCAAGGATTATATTACAGAGAGAACTAGCAGCCTTAATGGGAGGTTACAGTGGTTAGCTGCTAATTCCAACAAGTTAGATGGAGTTTCTCTTGAAAAAGGAAAGCTGTCACTTGCACGATTAGAAAAAGATGTTCCAGAAGAAGCAAAGAAATTTAGTGCAAGCCTGTATCAGATGCTACCAAGAATAAAATTAACCGATTTACTGATGGATGTTGCCCATATAACAGGATTTCATGAGCAATTTACACATGCTTCTAACAAACGAAAACCAGATAAAGAAGAAACAATCATTATTATGGCTGCTCTTTTAGGAATGGGAATGAATATTGGCTTGAGCAAAATGGCTGAAGCAACACCCGGGCTTACATATAAGCAACTAGCCAATGTGTCTCAATGGCGCATGTATGAAGACGCAATGAATAAAGCCCAAGCTGTATTAGTAAATTTTCATCACAAGCTACAATTGTCTTCTTATTGGGGAGACGGTACAACATCCTCGTCAGACGGTATGAGAATGCAGCTAGGTGTTTCATCACTACATGCAGATGCAAATCCACATTATGGAACCGGAAAAGGAGCCACCATCTACCGTTTTACTAGTGATCAATTCTCTTCTTACTACACAAAGATTATTCATACTAATTCAAGGGATGCGATTCATGTTTTGGATGGTTTGTTGCACCATGAGACGGATCTAAACATAGAAGAGCATTATACAGACACTGCTGGTTACACAGACCAAATATTCGGATTGACTCATTTATTAGGATTTAAATTTGCTCCAAGAATAAGGGATTTATCAGACTCGAAATTATTTACAATAGATAAAGCAAGTGAATCTCCAAAATTAGAAGCCATTTTACGTGGACAAATAAATACAAAGGTCATTAAAGAAAATTATGAGGATGTTTTGCGATTAGCTCATTCTATAAATGAAGGAACAGTTTCAGCATCCCTTATTATGGGGAAACTAGGTTCTTATTCAAGACAAAACAGCTTGGCTACCGCTTTACGTGAGATGGGCCGAATAGAAAAAACGATCTTTATTTTGAATTATATTTCGGATGAATCATTAAGAAGAAAAATACAAAAAGGATTGAATAAAGGAGAAGCGATGAATGGACTGGCAAGAGCTATTTTCTTCGGAAAACAAGGAGAGCTTAGGGAACGAACCATACAGCATCAATTGCAAAGGGCCAGTGCCTTAAATATAATCATTAATGCCATCAGTATCTGGAATACTTTACATCTAACAAAGGCAGTTGAATATCAAAAACGGTCAGGTAGTTTTAATGAAGAATTATTGCACCATATGTCACCTCTAGGTTGGGAACATATTAATTTACTTGGAGAATACCATTTTAATTCGGAGAAAATGGTCTCGTTAGATTCTTTAAGACCCTTGAAACTTTCTTAACGTTGTTAAAACTGGGGGAATAGTCGGGGAAATGGGCTTAGCGTTGTAAATCCGCATTTTCCTGACTGTACCCCTATTAGAATAAAAAGTCAATTCCATACATTAAGAATTGACTTATGTGTAATTAATGAAGCTCCTTCTATGTAATTTCGCTACTTAATATAGTTCCAGAATTACTCTTTTATCGTTCTTAATAATGTCGTCTTGGTATTTCAATTTTCCTGAGTTCACTAAATTAACTTGAATGTTGATTTGCTCGATACTATCCTTATTTAAGAAAAATCGCTTTTCTTTTATCTCTTTATTCCATTTCTGGGGGTTCTCACGATATAATATTTCTCCTAACTTATAAGCATCCAAATTTATCTCTACTCCTTTCTCAAAAGTCTTTAAAATCTCATCCCTTATTATTTTTTTCAGTGTTAGCAATTAACTTATTTTCACTAATTTCCTTTAACTTTTCGTTTATTCCAGCTTGTACGACTATGTTAATGTTATATATCACTTGTTCGTTATGGATAACAGGTGTAATTGTCATCTTGGGTTTTTCTAATACTATAGAAACAATAGGTTGGTCATCTTCAACTATCCACAAAGGAGATCGAACAGTTTTTTCATCCATCCATCTTAGACCGTTTAAATCAGATTCAGAAAGCCAGCCTTGCAGATGCTTATTCCTTACAAAGAAAGCACCGTCATTTCTTAACAATGGTGCTTTATTATCTTCCTTTTTCCAATTTTCAGTGGATATTTTTATAGAAGGAATGTAAGCTGTTTGCCCAACAGGATCGCTATCTCGTATGAATTGGAAAAATTAGGTTGGCTATGGGAGCAATTTTTGCTGGTATTTTATATTTGATGCTGCAACTCAAAATTATTATTAAGGGTGACCATTTTATATATAAAGACTTTTCACAAAGACGTGTACGGTACGATGAAGTTAATAAAATATTTCTGAGGTTTGACAAGCACTATGGTAACAATAATTTAAGAAAATTTTGGGTTGATGTGATCCTGACTGATGGGAACCAATTCTCTATTTCGTCTTACCTTTTTACAACTAAGAAATCAAAAGGTTTCTTCAATGTGGCACTAAATAATAACACTGATATTATAATCAATTCGAGTTTAATCAACTATATTTCCTCTAAACAAACAAGTATAGAAAAGATAGGAAGCATACTAATAATGACCTTGTTTACATTAATGGTGATACTTTATTTGGTTAATGCTAATTAGTGTTCTAATCATTCGAATTTGGTTCTAGACATCTACTGTTTCCCCAATAATAAAAGTGAAGAAATTCTTCAAGCTTTTAAGTATAATTGGAGTTATTGTCTGAGGGCATTTAAAACAAATAAAAATTGTAGCTCAACCAGGACTTAGATACACTCCACATACCTTATCAACAGTCTAAGAGGGGCATCTAAACAGGGGGCAATCATGGAAAAAACTTCTGAAGCATTTATTGGCTTTGATTTTGACAAAATTTATGACTTTAAAGAAATGCCAGATAAAAACAGCGGTCGATGTGATAACTGCAATAACGCTCACTTCAAAAGTTCTGTGGGTGAGGGTAAATTTATAAGAGAATGCTCAAGTTGTGGATTAAAAAAGTCAATTTAATTTATTAATCGTATACTTTATAAATGTAGACCATATGAACCCCTGGCACTTTAGCCAGGGGTTCAATATTTATCCGAAAAAGCCGTCCCTTGTTCATATTTTTGAACTCCTAAATGCAAAGTATGGCCATCAGAAAGAATATATCAATTAAACGATGCTATTGTTTGAAAATTGTGAATATACACCAAATTATCATGACAATTCTACTATAATGATAGATGTATCTGAAGAGAAAAAGGAGGGTCGGAAAGGGTATTCAAAATTTATATTCAAGGATGTGTAAGCAGAATGAAAAAGTTGTTAAAGCCTGGTTTTTTAATTTTTCTAGCAAGTTTATTAGTTTTGAGTTTGGCTCTACCTGGATATGCTGCAGGGAAAGATGGTAAAAGTAAAACTAACAATTTAGCTTTAGAAAAAATCAGTGAAATGCCCAAAGAAAAAAACTAAAGGTTGAAGCAGCTCTTGAGAACTATCACATGTTAATGGATCTGATTTTGTCACGGGAAAACTTAATAGAAGCACTTAAACGTGTGGAGAAGAATAAAGGGAGTCACGGCATAGATGGAATGTCCGTAAAATCCCTACGAAGACATCTCTATGAGAACTGGGAGACCCTTTGTTAAGGAAAGGTACCTATCAACCTAACCTAGTCAGTCGAGTCGAAATCCCGAAAATGAACGGTGGAGTAAGGTTACTAGGAATTCCAACCGTGACAGACCGGTTCATCCAACAGGCTATCGCCCAAATTCTAACCCCGCTTTTTGACCCAACCTTTTCAGAATATAGTTATGGGTTCAGACCAAATCGAAGAGCTGTTCGGAAAGCAAGGAGATAAATAAGCGAAGGTTATAGATGGGTGATTGACATGGATTTGGAGGAATTTTTTGACAAAGTGAATCATGATAAGTTGATGGGGATACTGGCAAACAGAATCCAAGACCGATTGGTCTTGAAACTGATACGGAAATACCTCCAAGCAGGAATCATGATAAATGGTGTAGTCTATGACGCAGAAGAAGGAACACCACAGGGAGGTCCTCTGAGCCCTCTTCTTTCGAATATCCTTTTGGATAAGCTTGATAAAGAGTTAGAAAGGAGAGGTCACAAGTTTGTCCGCTACGCCGATGATTGTAATATTTACATGAAATCGAAGAAAGCTGGGGAACGAGTGATGAACTCGATTATATGCTTCATCGAGCAGAAATTAAAGCTTAAAGTGAATAGAGGGAAATCAGCGGTTGACCGCCCGTGAAAACGAAAGTTCCTAGGCTTTAGCTTTACGTTTAATATGAAACCGAAGGTTCGAATAGCAAATGAAAGTATTAAGAGGCTTAAAGCTAAAATACGGGAGATAACCTCCCGTTCTAAACCAATCCCAATGGAAGTTAGAATCGAGAAATTGAATCAATATCTAACGGGCTGGTGTGGCTATTTTGCGTTGGCTGATACGCCAAGTAAATTCAAAGAATTTGATGAGTGGATTAGAAGAAGACTTCGTATGATTGAATGGAAACAATGGAAGAACCCGAAGACAAGAGTAAGAAAACTCAAAAGTCTAGGCGTTCCTGACCAAAAGGCATACGAATGGGGAAACACCAGAAAGAAATTTTGGAGAATAGCCTCTAGTCCAATCTTACACAAAACCCTCGATAACTCCTACTGGAGCAATCGAGGGCTCAAAAGTCTATATCAAAGGTATGAATTTCTACGTCAAACTTAATTGAACCGTCGTATACCGAACTGTACGTACGGTGGTGTGAGAGGTCGGGGGTTAGTCACCCCCTCCTACTCGATTTTCTTTTTCCACCGGTTGATACTTACCCTCCGTGTAGAAGAAAGAGCTGATGATCAACAAGCGTTGTTCGTTACGATTCGAGCACCACATCGAATGAGTGTATTGCACAAATGAGATATGTCATAAAACAGATTTCCAAAAGAGCAGGAATAAATAAGTGCATTCACCCACATCAACTTAGACATAGCTATGCAACTACACTTATTAATAATGTGGTCACCATTAGAGGTTATACAAAATTTAATGGGACACGAAAAAGGCGAAACCACCAGAGTATATGCGTACCTGAGTGGGCGTCTGAGACGTGAGTTATATAAGAAATTACAGTTACCACCTTGCACAGTGATACTTGAACCAAAAGTGGATATTCTCTGAATGAGTTAATGAAGGAAAAATAGCTAAAGCAATCATTACACTGAGAAAGATTTTTTTCATGTTAAAAACTCCCGAATTGATTTTATTAGTAGGTTTCCTTCTATGTAAGAAAATTATTTGTATCACAAACCTCGAAGGTATCGGCATATGCAAAGCATGGATACTAAGGCTTGTTCTTTTATCACTAAATTTCCTTTCAATATAATAAATTAACGCTACACCTTTAACATTTAGGTGTTGCTGATGAAGCATTTTTTATTGAACTAATAGGTAGCTTTAGTTGAACAAATCCACAAAAAAGTCGGTCCTTTACGTAGAGGAAATCGACTTTTTTAGATTGAAATTTGCTTAACGTTGTAAATCCGCATTTATCTTAACCATCCAAAACGGATGACTTTACAGTATTCAATGTAAAGTTATCCGTTTTTTTGTTTCTTTAAAGACTATTTAACCACACTAATTTTTATTATAGTATTTATAGTAAATAAAGAAAGGAGGGAGATTATCTGAAATTAAGAGATTGAGAGCTTTCTAGAATGAATAAAAGAACAATTTCAACAGGAGGATTTTATGAGAGTAATTACCCTTTCTACAAAAGAAGGAAAGGTTCGGTACATGTTAATAGATCATAATAATGAGCCAGTCCGACCAGTTTTACATTATTTAAAGTTTAAGGACAATAGTGGGGCTTCACGTAACACCTTACGGTCGTTCTCATATCATTTAAAACTATTCTATGAATTCCTAGAACAAATAAACAAAGAATTTCGTGATATCGGAATAGATGAAATGGCGGATTTTATGCGGTGGTTACAAAACCCGCACCAGGATGTAAAGGTGTCCCCTATCTTCCCAAAACAACCAATTAGAAAAGCAAAGACAGTAAATATTATCATCAATACTGTTCTCGGATTTTATGACTACCTAATGAGACATGAGGACTATAGTATTCAGCTGACAGAACGTTTAAAGAAACAAGTATCTGGGTCCCGCAAGGGGTTTAAAAGTTTTCTGCACCATATAAACAAAAATAAATCCTTTGCATCTCATATTCTGAAACTAAAAGTGCCTAAACAACAGCCGAAAACACTTTCGAAAGATCAAATAGCATTAATTATGAATGCTTGTGTAATATAAGGGATCAATTTTTAATACAGCTACTTTGGGAAAGCTCTATGCGTATTGGTGAAGCACTTACTTTATGGCTTGAGGATTTCGAGGTTGATGCGAGAAAAATCCATATACGTGATCGGGGTCAATTGTTTAATCTAGCTGAAATTAAGACGGTATGTAGCCCCCGAAGTATCGATGTATCTGAGGATCTAATTAATATGTACTTTGATTATATTGCTCAATTTCATATTGATGAAGTGGATACAAATCACGTTTTTATTAAGCTGTCAGGGGAAAAAAAAGGACAACCGTTAGAATATACCGATGTAGTAGTGCTGGTTCAGCGTCTGCGTGATAAAACAGGCATTTATTTCACTCCACATATGTTACGCCACACATCATTAACGGAACTAAGAAAGGCTGGCTGGAGAGATGAACATTTAATGAATCGGGCTGGCTACGCTCATATCCAAACAACAATGCAGATGTATATCCATCCTTCGGATAAAGATATTTGAAAAGACTGGGAAAAAGCTCAAGAAAGAATGAAAATCAACAAAGAAAATAAGGAGAATAACGAATGAATTTATCTATTGGATACCTACTCCCAGAAAATAAAGTTAGTGAAATAGCCAAAAAAATCTCTGGGTATTTCGAAAATGACATTTGGGATGCCGATGATGCGGCTTTTAATGATTTTAGAAAATCGGAATGGGGAAAAACTCATCGTAAAATGAATTTTTCAGTATCTCCATCTAAGCTTAAAAATGAGGTTAAGTTTTTTATTCTTACTCGTATTAAAAAAGATGATCTTCAATTGTATTCTGCAGTACACAATTATGCCCGGTCCTTTAAACAGCTGTCTATCTTTCTTAAGAAATATTATCCCAATATTAATAGTTTTGCAGATTTAGAAATAAGTAAAGCATTGATGCAATTAAGATCACATTTAAGTGAATTAGGTTTGAGCATACGAATTTATGGGAGAAGGAAGCTTTCTAATTAGGAATTACGAAAATCTACTTAATCGTTAATTTTTGTTTTATAAAGACTTCTATGATACAAGAGATGAATTTGATAAAGATATCTGGGATGTTAGAAATATTCCTAGTGCAAGATTTCCCGATCACGAATCAAGACATATCCTGAATTTCGAGGATATCCCTATTCCCTTTCGTCCTTTAGCAAAAAAATATTTAAAATTTAGGATCAGTCATTTATCCCTTGGCCAATGTACTCTTGACGTTAGAATATTAAAGTTATTTTTGACATTTATACATGATAAAAATCCTTCTTGGAAGGATTTAAATGCCTTAACACGGAAAGATATCGAAGATTACCTAATATTTCATAATAAGAAGTTTCATGACAAAATACAGTCAAAAAGAAGTTATAATCGTCCTAAATGTATTCTTGGAAACAATTGAAAAACTGCAATTCGATGAGGCACCTGCGTTGCCTGTAAATCTATTGTTATTTAAAGAAGATATCCCTAGACCGGTAAAAAAGTCTGAAAATGATATCAAATACATTCCTGAAGGGGTTCTTTAGCAAATTGAGGAAAAGCTAGAGTTCTTAAAACCATCAAAATACGTACCGATTATTGTATTACTTCGGGCAACTGGTTGGAGAATATCGGACATTCTTAATCTACGTTATGATAATTGTTTAGAACAAACACCGCAAGGATGGTACTTATGCGGAGATATTAGAAAAACACAAGTAATGAATCATCGTGTGCCAATTACAAAAGAAGTAGCAGAGGTAGTAGAAGCTGTAGTAAAAGTGACTAAAGATCAAAGCAATACGATTAATAATCCTAAAAACTATTTATTTTGTGCAGCTAGAAGGTATCCGAAGAGGACGACCCTATAATTATTATGACATTCGCAGAAGTTTGAAGCGCTTTACTGGAGAACAAAAAATAGTTGACGATTCAGGAAAGCCCTTTTTTATCAAAAATCATGCCTTTCGGCATACCAAGGGTGTAGAGCTTCTTAATAACGGAATGAACATACTGCATGTTCAAAAATGGATGGCACACGCTTCCCCAGAAATGACCTTGCATTATGCAAAAATTCTCGATACTACCATGCGTAATTCTTGGGAAGAAGCTACAAAACAAGGTATTTTTCGGGTTGACATTGAAAGTAAACGTCCAGTTAAAATTGAACTTTCGGATATTGAGAATGAAGATATCATTGAATGGGAATATATACGCCATAATTTAGACGCTGTGAAGATGGAGCTTGGCCTATTGTATGAAACCTATTAAGCAGCCATGTCCCACTCAAGCGAACCCATGTCTGTCTTGTCGTAATTTCTGTACTACACCCGAATTCATTCCCCAATTTGAAATGGAAATTACGGAAGTTAAAAATGTAATTGAGCGAGGCAGGGCTTTAGGGCGACAAGTATGGATAGATAAGAATCAAACCACTCTAGATCAACTAGAGCCTATTCTAGAAACTTTGAAAAATGGTACAACTCATCATTTTGCCGGGAAAAAAGGTCGCGAATATATTGGAGAGGAACGCACTCATGAGAAGTAAGCATATTAGAAATACCGAAGGTGTAAAAAAACATGCCCAGATGAAAAGCCAAGAGGCGGCTCAAAAGGTAGACAAGGCTATTCAAAGTCTTATCAAAACGAAGGCTAAAATTAACTTTAATCAAGTTGCCATGGAATCAGGTGTATCTAAGGCTTTTCTCTATAACAATCAAGAAATACGGAACCGAATAGAAAGATTACGAAAGCAGCAAGAAGGGTTAAATACACCGCAAACCATAAAACGTAATATGACGGATGCCAATAAAGATTCGCTTATCGCAGCTAAAAATAATCGAATAAAAAAACTTGAAGAAGAAAACAAACGTCTGAAGGATGAATTATTGAAATTACGTGGTATGGTCTATGACAAATTTTAAGAATAAAGAACTTTACTATTGTATCGGTTTTCCTTAGTGTGCTAATGGATGTTTGTAGAGTAAAATATAATCATTCTTTATTCTACATATAAAGTTGTAGAGAATTTATAACTATTCTCTGAAGTAATAAATTTATATGGTTGTATTATTAATACAAGGGGGTTTTATTAATGATTAAAGGATTATACGAAGCACATTTACCAGTAAGTAATTTGAAAAGGTCTATCGAATTTTATAAAGAACTTGGTTTAGAGTTTGACCACAGCGTAGAGGATAGTTTGGCATTTTTATGGATTGAAAAAAATAAAAGCTGGTTGGGCTTATGGGAAACCGATAAGGTAGAACTTGAATATCATCCTTCAATAAGACACATAGCATTTCAAGTATCGTTAGAAGGATTAAAAAATTCGGTTAGTTGGCTCAAAAGTAAAGGATGTGAACCAAGGGAGGCTTTTGGCTTTGAGCCAGTAGAACCTTTTGTAATGGCACATGATAACTATGCTCACGCTAAAATTCATTTTAATGACCCTGATGGTAATAGTTTGGAATTGATTTGTAAACTCGAAAATCCTAATAAAATAACAAAACGGATGTATTTAAGTGAGTGGGAAAAATTAAATACAAATAAATAGAAAAAGTAGTTTTTCAAGCTACCGGTGGCGTTAATTTATTTTTATAAGACATCATAAATAATCAAACTTATTTAAACCTTTACATCGAATATATGTAAATGATGTGAGAACCATTGATATTCTAATAGTTCTCACATCTAAGTTAAGATAAATGCGGTTTCCTGACGCTACCCCTTTATGAGAGGACAAGTAACCATTTTATTTTTCTATAATCATAAAAATTCGTATAATCCATATTTTAAGAAGAGTATAAAATGATAGTAGATTTTGTTGGGGTAAACTGCATCATAAGTAAATGAGGGTTGCTATCTTAAACCAAATGGCCTAACTATATTGATAGTTAGACTCTTTTGATTTGATATAATTAATATTAGATATCATATTTAAAAGGGGAATGTAAATTGGTTTTTGAAGTTAAATTACCTGGTGAAGATAATCAAGTTCAAATTGAAAGATTTAAGAATAACTCATTAGTTATAATAGGAGCAAATGGTTCAGGAAAAAGTAGGTTAGGAGCATGGATTGAACAACAAGACTTGGAAAATATACATAGAGTGAGTGCACAAAGGTCTTTGAGTTTTAATGATTTTATCCAATTAAGAAGTTACAAGCAATCAGAAAATGTATTGCTTTTCGGAATAGAGAATGGAGAACCTAATCAAGGAAAAGGTCACCGTTGGAATTGGGGTAAATATACTACCACTATGATTAATGACTTTGATGCAGCATTATCAGCAATTATTGCTAAGAGAAATTTGCAAAATGAAAAATTTATTAATGAATGTAAGGAAAGAGAGCTTGAAGGCAAGCCACATGAAAAAGTTCCAATAACAGTTTTTGATCATTTATATGATATATGGAGCCAAATATACCCTCATAGAAAAATCAAAATAGAAGATGCGCAAGTAGTTGTTGAGTATAATAAAGATAATTATAAAGGTACAGAAATGAGTGATGGAGAGCGAGTTGCTTTGTACCTTATTGCCCAATGTCTAGCTGTCCCAAGTGATAAAACTATTATAATTGATGAGCCTGAAGTACATTTACATAGATCTATTATGAATAGGTTATGGAAAGCTATTGAAAAAGTTCGTAACGATTGTTTCTTTATTTATATTACTCACGATACACAATTTGCTGCTTCACATGAATATGCAAAAAAACTCTGGGTAAAAGAATACAATGGGCAGAATTGGAAGTGGGAATTTGTTAATTCGGAAACCAATTTACCTGAACAATGTTTATTGGACATTTTGGGGAATAGGAAAAATACAATTTTTGTTGAGGGAACAGAAGAGAGCTATGATACTGCTATATATAGAGAAATTTACAAGGATTATTATATAGTACCATGTGGAAGTTCCCTAAATGTAGTTGAATATACAAAAGCAATGAATTCTAATAATCAATTGCATCACTTGAAATCTTATGGAATTATTGATAGAGATTTTCGAAGTGAAGAAGAAATAGAGTATCTAAATTCTCATGATATATTTGTCCTAGATATTGCTGAGGTAGAAAATCTATTCTGTATTGAGGAAGTCCTAGAAGCTATTAATGAGCATTTTGCATTTCCAGATAAAGAAAGAATAGAAAGAGCAAAAAAATATGTTATAGAAGAGCGATTCAACAATCAGTTTAAAAAACAGTTATCTAAGGCAATCGCTTCACAAATAAAATATAAATTAACGACATACGACGTATCAGGAGCTAATATTGAGGTAATCAAACAAAAAATTAAAAGCATTCAGGATTATATTAATTTAAATGAAATCAGTTCTTTATTACAGGATAAGTTTCAAACAATAGTTGCTTCAAAAGATTATTCAGAAGTATTAAAGGTCTTTAACGAGAAAGGTTTATCTACTTCAATAGGTGGTTATTTTGGAGTTAATAATAAAGAGTATTGTGAGTTGATTCTGAGACTTTTACAAAAAGGAAACGAATTTATTATTATGGGTATGAAAAAATATTTACCCCATTTATAAACTGATCATAGATACACAACGGAGAACCGTACCATAAATAAGTGATACAAAAGACAATGTTAGATTATTTATTAATCTTCATTGTCTTTTCTAATTAGGCCCTTTAATTTTATTCCTTATTGTGTTAAAGCACCCGTTCGTAATATAAGGTTAGCCAGATATTTCTGGTTGACCTTTTTCTATATGGTCTTATTATAACGGTAGTCGGGGTAGAACGTCGCACCCGTGGGACTTGATTCCGTTAGCTAAACTGTTCACCCCCTACTTGTATAAACATGTTTCAGGCTGGTTGGGACAATGATCCCGTTTAACAAGCGAACCTATGACATTACAAGAAGCCTTAGGGGATACCGACTAATATTGCATTTCTAGGAGGAGATAAAGTATGAATCCAGTCATTGGTCTGGATGTATCAAAAGGGGAAAGTCAGGTACAAGCTTTTTTAGATAAAGGTAAACCATACCGTAAGAGCTTTAGTATTAAACACGATCTTGAGGGTTTGGGGAAATTATTAGAGTTCCTTCAAGAAGTAGAGAGATCAGCTGATGGTCATCAACCTTCGGTCGTTTTAGAATCAACTGGGCATTATCATACTCCTGTTATTCAGTTTTTAGAGGAACAAAAATATGTTTATATTATCGTTAATCCTCTTATCTCACACAGAGCCAAGAGCTCAAGCCTAAGAAAGGTAAAAACAGATGCAATCGATGCCTATCACCTTTGTGAATTGTATTATAAAGAAGATTTAGAGCCCTACAAGAAGCGTGGAGTTCAACTCTTAAACCTTCGTAATCTAACGAGGCAACAAGAGAGTATCGCCGAAATATCAGCGAAAACAAAGTTACAGCTACATTCTTTGATCGATCAGGTATTTCCAGAGTATCGAGGTGTGTTTGGAAGCTTATATTCAAAGGTACCATTGCTTACTTTATTAGCATTCCCTACTTCTGAGGCAGTATTAAGCGTAAGTGAGAAAGAGTTAACAGATAAAATAGCTACACTATGTATGAGTCGTTCAGAAGTTTGGGCAAATGAAAGGGCACAGAAGTTAAGAGAAGCAGCCCTTCGTAACCCTTTTCAGAAAAATCTCTACCAGAGTCATATCTTTAACCTAGAAATTTTAGTCAAAATTGTTCTTCAATACCAAGAGCATCTATCAAAGATTGCGAATGAAATAGATGCCCTCGCTAAAGAAATTGAAGAATATGAGATCCTCCAATCTGTCCCTGGAATCGGAGAAAAAATCGCTGCAACGATTATTTCTGAAATCGGAGAGATAGATCGGTTTAACAATGCCAAAAAGCTCGTTGCATTCGCTGGAATTGATCCAAGTGTGTACTCTTCTGGTAAGTTCACTGCATCTGTAAATCGAATTACCAAGCGTGGGTCATGTAGACTTCGACACGCTTTGTATATGGCTGTACAAAGTGGTATTCGGGATGCCCGTAAAAAGAAAACGACTGATGAGATTATTCCACGAAATAGAAGACTACGAGAGTTTTACGACAAGAAACGAGAAGAAGGAAAGCCCTTCAGAGTAGCTATGATTGCCTGTGTAAATAAGCTCTTACATTGGATATATGCCTTACTAAAAAGTAGAACCATTTTCCAAGATATAGCTTAGAAACTATATCTAACTAAATACAACAAAACCTTCCAATTGGAGAATATCGGAAGGTTATTTGGCATGAACATTTTTAGTATATCATGAGGTTATAAATCTTTTTATTGAAAAATGTTGACAAACTATTAGCTGGTTTAGCCATCCATGCAACACTAAATCAGTGCTGCACCATAGAGAATGAAAATGGTTTGGAAGTGTCAATACTGATACTGACCTTAATCCAGTCAACCCTATTCCATAGACTTATTAATTAACGCTCTCCTCTTTTTATAAACGATTGAGCAGGGTCTTCTTAAGTATTGTCATTTTTCTATTCTTGAAAAAACTTATTTTCATGGTAGTTCAAAGGTCGATTAAAATAATGTTCTAAAATTAAAGGTACCACTTTTCCCGTTACTTATGTTGGTAATCTAATACTTCTACCTTAAATCCATGACTACACCCAATTTTAGGACTATCACACGACGGAGATATTCCTACCCTAACTAGGTCATTTGCATAGTTGCCAGGGATATTTCTTTCGTCAGGTACTTGGAGCCTCAAAGAAACATCATAGGAGTGGTTGTTGTTATAGACAATGCCAACAATCCTTTGTGACTGCCAGCTGAGAAGACCATCTCCATATTCTTTTCTTACTCTTTTACCAATAGCTGGAGATATAATATCCAGAACAATATCTTCTGGTGTAACATACCAGTCTTCTGCATACGGTTTAATTTCCTTTGGCTCTGGAGGTTTAGCAATAGCCAGGTTATCTGTTGCAAACATTAATAAAATCGTAAAAAGAACAATTATTTTCTTCATGATGCCCACTCCCTTTTTATTGATAAGGTGTCCATAAAGATATTCCACTAACCTCCCAATAGTTCAAGAAGGTTCAATCCTTAAATTTAAAACTTGTTCCATCACCTTTTCCTATTTGTATAGTGGTTTCTGCATCCAAAATTATATATTTATATTTCAGGGACTTATCAGTGTTTAGTATGGAACAATAAAAATACACTTGGCGATTAGGACTAACTCCACTATGTGGATCTGCATAGACATTGTATAAATTTATGTAGTAATAATCATTCACTTTTGATTTGATAAACGACCTTAAATCCTTGTAAAGTAATTTTTGCCGAAAATTTTTATTAGCTTCCTTAAATTCGGTATAATTCGTCTGGTTGCCACTTAGAAGAAACTCCTCGGCACTAATAAATTGCTTTTCTTTATTATCCGGAAATAGATAATTATCTTTAGCCAAGACTTGAATCGGATTTTGCGTGTGAATTATAAAGAAAACAAACACAAGCAAGATGATTAGGTAAGGCTTTTTCATGAGGGCACTCCCTTTTTATGGATAGGGTATCCGTAAAAATATAGAACTATCCTGCCCTTGCTAGTTTCAAAACCTTCTGCCTCGCTCCGATGTGTGCTTCGCGATCACATATCAATGTGTGAATATGACTCACACCCGAACAAAAAAAGACCGCTCCATCTGGAACGGCTCCCCGTTAGCAAAATCTATGTATGTAATCAAAGTTTTTTAGAAATCTTGTCCAACAATAATTTTCCAGTCTTTTTCTTGTTTTTGTACTGGAAATGTAAGTTCATTTAAGTCCCCATCGGAAACAATTTCAACCGTCGCTTCAAATTCAGTTTCATTAACTTGTTTGACCTCTACAATTTTTGTATCAGTAATTTCATTTTCGATATTTGAATACTGTTCCTTTTGTTCTTCTTTATCGGGAAACCTTAAATCATCGGTATATTTTACCATTGCTGAATTATCTTTTGACTCTAAAGCTTGTAAATAATTATTTACTACTCCTGTAACTTTTTCATCAGTTGTTTCTTCAGAAGAACAACCAGATAAAATTATTAACATTAAAATTACTGAAGCTATTATTTTTCTAATTCTAAACATCTCCCTTATAAATTTTATATGTTAAATTGTACCATAGGTTTGTTGAACTCGCCTGCCCGTAGTTGAACAAGAAACCATTCGACCAATCGTACCCTTTTGAACGGCCTTTTTGAACATAAAAAAATCGCTCCCCCGACTCCTAGAACTATATACCATTAACAAAACCCTGCGTGCCTAATAATCTCTCGGGAACGGGTGATTGATAAACACGCCCTTGGACCAGCTCTAAACATACCCACGCCCTATCAAAAAGTCATAGGTTATCTGGTGATTATCAAGCATCATCTACGATTTCCCAAACAAGGTCATCAAAAACTGTTGACTATCTTTTGTTTACATTGTTAACAAATTTGACTATTATGAGGTTAGTAATACGCACATTCCACTTCGGAAGTAAAAGAATACTAAGGTGGTTGCACACCTTAGTATTCGTAAATATGATGTCCGAAGTAGTTGCATACTTCGAACATTCGGGTGAAAAACCTTATTTTAAAACAAGGCCTATCACGGCGAACATAACACCAAACACAACCGTCAACATAGCACACACTGCTTGTACAGTTTTTGCGTCCATTTTTTCACCCCTCTCGAAGCGTTCTTGTAGTTGCATACAAGACGCTTTTTTAATAGGCTAAGCCTATTATACATTGAAACAGATCAATACAAGGGGATTCCTTTTCGTCCTTCCGAAGTAAATAATCCTCCATAAAAGACAAAAACCTCCCTTATATCACTGTAAGGGAGGTTTTTTGGTTAATTTATTTTGTGCTTGAACGAAACCCTTCAAGCACCCCAGGAGAGATTCTACATTCAAACACAAATTTAATCAAGCATTAATGGAAATTTTCCCCCTACATTTCATAATTTACGGGCAAGGAGGGACTGCTGTGGCAGCCGTTATTAGTTAAGCACCCATAATGCAATAAGAAGTTTCGCTTTATCAGAAACTATACTAACTGTGTTTGTCTTCGTTTATTACAATACTATAAGAAATATTAAGTTTATCCCAAACCCAAGCCTGAAAAATTCTATCTATTTCTTTTTTTAGTGCTTTATCATCCAAATCCTCATCAAAACCTAATTCTTTAAAATTAAATGTTTCTGTTGCCTCTGTACCTTCATATTTTGTACTATTGAATGAAAAAGTGACTGTCTTATCCAATTGGTTCATCCCCCTACCTAAACCTGCATAATTTCGACTTTAATTACAATTTACAGTATTCTTTCTTATTTTGCACTAACCTGCCCGTTAGTACGGTAAACATTACCTCACAAATATGAATAAATATAAGTATTTATACAGGATTGCCCTTAATTAATAATTTATAAAGATTTATAAACATACTGCCAAAACATACATCAGTTAATTGCCAGAAACAGTTTTAATTGATCATCTAATTCAGAACGCATCTTAGTATAAAAATAACAACGATACAAAAGCATTAAATATATACTTTGTGTCAAATTAAAATTTCAAAAAAGGTTAATTAACACAGAAAATGTTAGGAGTGATAGTCGTTTATTTTCCTGCCTCCATCTTTATTATGAAAAAATATGTAAGTTATCGGATATTCTGGGCCTTTGTGTTCTTTTAGGTAGGATATATAAATGAAATGTAATATCATGGTATTATCAGATAATACAGAAAAGAAGGTGGATATGGATGGCTTTTAAGTCAAATTATCAAAACACGTCTACAATTGAAAGTCCTGAATCCTTATTTTATGACCTACGCAACAGAAAAATAGAAGGGTTACTCTCCCATCAAGCGGATGTGTTAAGAGTTTATTCTAAGGAAGCTATGAAAGAGAAAAATGTAGCTATGGAGCTACCTACGGGTAGCGGTAAAACCTTAATTGGCCTTGTTACAGGTGAGTATAGACGTAGAGCTTTTCAAGAAAGAGTCGTTTTTTTATGCCCAAATAAACAATTAGTTCATCAAGTAGTTGAAGAAGCTCGTAATAAATACGGAATTAACACACTTGCATTTACAGGCTCACAGGCTAGCTATGACCCTCGGGCTAAAGCCGAGTATAATAATAGTGAAGCAATAGCTGTCACCACTTATAGTAGCCTATTTAATGTAAGGCCATTTTTTTATAATCCTAACTTTATAATCTTAGATGATGCTCATGCTGCAGAAAACTATATTGCAAAACATTGGTCTCTACTTATATCAAGGAAAAGCCACCTCTCCGTTTATAATCAACTATTAGAAATTTTTCATGATGTCATGCCAATTGAGCAATATCAAAGAATGAGATCTGATTCACCTTCTCCCACGGATAAAGTTTGGGTTGAAAAAATACCTACACCACACCTTTACAATAAACAAGTTCAGTTAATACCATTTCTAGATGAGGCGACGATAGGTATTGCCGAATTAGAGCATAATTGGGCAGTGATTAGGGAGCATCTTAGTGGTTGTCAATTATATTTTAATTGGAACTATATACTTATAAGACCAATAATTCCTCCTACAACAACACATACTCCATTTGTCTCTGCTAACCAGCGATTATATATGTCGGCTACTCTAGGGCTTGGAGGAGAGTTAGAACGAATTACTGGCCAATCTGATATTCATAGAATAAAAGCTCCGGAAGGGTGGGACAAGCATGGAGTTGGTAGGCGGCTTTTCTTTTTCCCAGGTACATCCTTGAGCGAGCAAGATTCTGAAACCTTAGTTACTAAATTGATACAAGAAACACCGAGAACACTATTTCTAGTACCAGACCAACAATCGGCTGAAAAAATACTGAGTCAAATTACATCTGAAACCGATAGGGCGACTTATCAGGCAAGGGATATTGAGCAATCTAAAAATTTCTTCACATCAGCGGATAAAGCTGTTACTATTCTTGCCAATAGATACGACGGTATCAACTTAGCTGGTGACGAATGTCGATTAGAAATAATGAAAGGGTTACCTGCAGCAACCAACTTGCATGAACGTTTTTTAGAATCTCGAATGTCTGCGTCATTGCTACTAAAAGATCGCATTAGAACTAGAATTGTACAGGCTATAGGTCGTTGCACTCGAAGTGCTACAGATTATTCAACGGTTTGTATATTAGGAGATGAATTACAGGATCGTCTTCTGCAACGTGAAAATATACAACTATATCACCCAGAACTTCAAGCTGAACTACAGTTTGGTTATGAAGAATCAAAAAGTGCAGAGGGAATTAGCGATTTCTTAGAAATGTACCGTGTCTTTTTGAAGCCCGAGAGCGATGAATGGCAAGTTGCAGATGCTCAAATAGTTGCAAGGCGTCAGGATACAACCCAAATACCGGATCCACTTATGGACAAACTTCAAAAAGTTGTGTCTTATGAGTTAAAGTACCAATCTGCTATGTGGGCGGGTGATTATCAAAAAGCTTTAGAACATGCTAACTCTGTTACGTCAAACTTAGAGGGTGAAGAATTAAAGGGCTATAGAGGGTTTTGGTATTACCTTTCAGGTAGTGCCGCTTGGCTTGCTGCACAAAGCGAACATAGTTTTTACAAAATTGCTTCCCAACGTTACTCACAAGCAGCCAATTGTACCTTGTCAGTAACATGGTTCAGAAACTTAGTTAATGAATCTTTATTCATTGATCCAGAATTTGAAAAAAACCGTCATCTATCTTTTCTAATTGAAAGAGTTGAAAGTGTATTAGAACGTTTAGGGACATCAAGTGATCGTAAATTCAATAATAAAGTTAACGCAATTCTAAATGATATCTCGGATAATAAAGACGGAAAAAGATTTGAACGGGGACACACTGAATTAGGCCTCCTTTTAGGGTACAATGCAGGAAATACGGAAGATGATGCAGGACCTGATCCATGGTGGATAGCTGGAAATGATTTTTGCATTGCAGCCGAGGATTACACTGAAACGGACGGAACAAAACCTGTTCCCGTTTATAAGGTGAGGCAAGTTAATGACCATCCAACTTGGATAAAACAAAAAGTAGAAGGTCTTTCGCCGGATACTGAATTTATTCGTGTAATTATAACATCTTCAACAACCATAGAGGCTGCAGCAATAACATTAGAGAAAAACGTTGCCTACTGGAACCATAATGACTTTGTAGAATGGGCACATAAAGCGATACAAACACTTAGAAATCTGCGTCTTGACTTTACAGGTGCAGGTAATGAAACGTGGCGGAACAAGGCTATGGCTGCCTATCGCAAGTCGGGGTTGGATCCAGTATCTCTTAAAGAAATGTTATACAGATCACCCATAAAAAACCTAAAACAACTTTAAAATCATTATTAATTACTATTAACGAAAGAGGCTGGGACATAACTAGCTTTTAAATAGTAAGAAAGGTGAATTTGAGAGTACTCGAATTCACCTTTCCCTATTTTTGGGTGAATATTATTCTATACCTTAGTTGTTGGCCGTGAATTTTCTTAAATTCACAGCCATTAACGCGGGGCCTATTTCGTTCTCAACCCCTGTTGAAACCTAATAAAAAATAATATAACATGCTTTTAAGTCACGACTTCGTTGTCTTAAGACATTAAAACAAAGTAAATGGGGAGTACCTACCTTTTAAACAATTCGTATAATACGATTTTGCGAAATTTGGTGTATGGTATAATATTCCTTTACAAATATGTTTAGGAGTTGAAATCCATGGAATTATCCCAAGAACAATTTTTTGTAAAATATAACATTAGTAAAGCTGATTTTGATGCTGCAGAAATAAATTGGAAGTCCCTATTAGACATTTATAAAGAGTATTCCTTTTATAAAGATACGTTAAGGCCAACAGCAGAATATATTTCAAATATGTTACGCACACACCCAGAGGCTCACTCAGTTAGATCGAGAGTTAAAGACCCGGAACATCTGATTGATAAAATTATTAGAAAAATAATTAGAGAAAAGAAAGAAAAACCTGAATATACAATTGACATTAATAATTACAAAACCGAAATTACTGATTTAATTGGTATTCGAGTTCTTCATCTATATAAGGATCAGGCTGTTTCCATTGATAACTTTATTCGGGAACTTTGGAATTTAAAAGAAAAGTGTACGATTAACTATCGTGAAGGTGATTACTCCAAAGAAGTGGAGCAGAAAGACAATGAATTATTTCATTTCAAGGTGCATCCAGCTGGTTATCGTTCATGGCATTATCTAATAATTTCTGAAGCGACAAAACATGGACACATTGTAGAGATTCAAGTAAGGACCATTTTTGAAGAAGGTTGGAGTGAGATTGATCACCAACTTAGATATCCAAACCATACAGATAATGCCCAGCTTACCAAACAATTATTAATTTTGAATAGAATTGCCGGAAGTGCTGATGAGTTGGCAACCTCAATTAGAGAATTTAAGGTTAATACTGGCAAATTAGAAAATGACAATCAAGATAAACAGCATGCAATTGATGAATTGAAAGCCCAGCTCGAAAAAGTAATGGAAAATTATAAGGTAGAAAAAGCTGATAAAGAAAAACTTCAATCCAAAGTTCAAGAATTGGAAAGTTCACTTACGGTTACATTTCCTAGTAAACAGCGGCAAGAGTTATATATCCATGGTGGGGGAAAAATTAGAAGTGGCTTAACTTTATTTGCTGGTCCTGGACAACTAGTTAGTGAACACGACAAAAATAGTATATTTGATACAAAAAAATATTTAGAGGGCTATACACATCCTACTGTTAAAAAAAAGGTTGATGAATAAATTCTATAAAGACTGTGCACCTGCTGATAGTAAGTAGGATAACTGATCTGAATATGTAATATTAATTCCTATGCTGGCCTTACTAGCAGGATATTCAAAGGCTTTAGGATTTGTCTACTATTAAATTCTCCATTACATTTGTGTGAAGCTCCCCTGCTTTACCGTTAGCAGGGGAGGGAACAAAAAAATACATTATATGACATTGGTCGCTATTTTATACCGAGATTCCTTGAATATTGTATGAATTTAGTATAAAGTTAATGTATACATCACACATTATTCCTGATTAACTAGGTATAAGAGGTGATTGTATGTGTAATAGGGAGGAAGACAATGAAATGGCTATTGATGAAGCATATACTGAAAAGGAGCTGAAAGAGATGCAAAAAAATGCACGTAAAAGAAAAATTAAAGCTCTTGCCAATAAAGCATGTGACCGGAACGATGAGGCTCTAAGAAAGTTGAGTAAGAATTGAATATTGAATATTTAACTTTTGATGATTTAACAGATATACATGATATAGCTTTAGAACGCTACGGTGGTTTGCAGGGATATGATAAAGGTTGTATTGAAGCTAAAATTGCAATGCCACAACAAGGATTCGGGGAGTTTGAATATTATCCAAGATTATTTCAAAAAGCTGCTGTTTATATGTACTTTTTTACTGTAGGTCATTGCTTTAAAGATGGAAACAAAAGAACAGGTTTTTTGGCAGCTAGTACATTCTTAAATTTAAATGGATACAAAATAAATGTTACTGATGAAGAATTATTTAACAAGTGTATAGAGATTGCTAACCAAAACTCTCGACCTCAACTTGAGAATGTTGAACAGTGGTTAGAAAAGCATTCAGAGGAATATAATTATGAACATGATATAGATTTTTAGTGGTTACTTGTTTTTTCTTTATGAGAGGACAAGTAACCATTTTTGTTTTCTATAGTCACAATAATTCGTATAATACCGATTTTACGAATAGTTGATAGACACATAGAATAAATGTTTGTATAATAAAAAGGACTAGAAAAATTCTAGCCCCTTTTTATCGCTCAGCCCTGCCTAAACGGTAGCTGGGAAAAGCGAATCACGAACACTGTGTTAGCAGCCCTGCCTAAACGGTAGCTGAGAAACTAACACATCTTAATTATTATAATACATATTTTAAATTTTTTAGTCAATAAATTAAAGCTAAGGAGTATAAGAATGAACTATCTAATTTATTTTGACGAATCTAATAAAATTGATCAGTTTAACAAACTATTTTCTTATTACGGTGCCTATGGAGGTACAGCATCATCCTTAGCTTCTATTGTGAAAAAAGTAGCTGCTATTTATAAAGAATGTAATTCGAAAAGCGAATTGCATTTTCGAGATTACAATAAAGATACCAGTCTTAAAAAGTATTTTAAAACATTACATACCGTTATTAACGAAAATATAAGGGTAAATATTTTAATTGTCAACAATGAAGATGCATTTAGATCAGCGGATAAAATTGAGTTAAATACTGAGGAATTAAGAGAGTTATTCTATATAAAGATACCGGAACGTTTGTTTTATGGCTTGACGAGGGACTTTACCAATTTGAAGAATATTGAAGAATTAGTAAACGTTAAAATAAAAATAGATAGAAATTATGAGTATGAAAAAATCGAATTAAATAAAAAACTTATTGAACAAATGAATGCACATTCCGCTTATAGAAATAAAAATTATCGTTTAAGAAAAGTGATATCACATGACTCCGAGAAATCGATACCTTTGCAAATTATAGATACCTTTATAGGAATAGTGGTTTTTCTTTTAGAAAAAAGCTATCTTGAAAGTACTGATGCTTCCATAATTAAGAGCGATTTAATTTATAGATTTCTAATTGAAGATGAGAACATTGTACGTTTTCAAAATCAAATTAGATTATTTGAGTGGACTGGTAATGAAGAACTTAATCAAATTAATATAGCTGAACATCTTTCCCCTTTCCTTGTATATAAAACAAGTTTTGATATACAAGAAATCACTAAGATACAGGCAATTTTGGCTAAGAATCCAAATATTAAAACAAAAGAGCTCCGTCAACTGTTGGAATACCCTAATACAATGTTAAGATTACTTCTTGGCTATAAAGATCAAATAACTGGTGTTGGTAGAAATACATACCTACTTAAATAAACCTTTTTTAGATAGTCTATAAAGTTAGAGGTAAAAATGTGAATTGATGTAATCATAGAGATTCGGTTCATTTTTGTCAGTTAGGAAGGATAAAATGTCAAACAACCCTAAAATTAAACATGGCTTTTATAATGCTTTCTATGCATTTAAGTTATTTGATAATAAAGGTTCAATTGATAATAAAGAATATGTTAAAGTCTTAGGATCACTTAGAGATACAGGTTTATTTATTTCAGCTGAGAGACCAGATAAAGAAGTATTTTTTATGGACTCTTTTACTGAACTGTTACAAAAGCGGAAAGAAAAATATAGGCAGAATAAGGAAAACGGTGAAACAGTACCATCATATCTCCAGCAAAGTATACAAAAAGTTGGTGACAATCCTAAAATTTACTTTGGTGCTACAGAAAGTGGATTTAGAATTGAAATTGAAGATGATTTGGTGGACGATTTAGATGTTTCTCAGGACTATTATATTAATCAACTAGTGGATATATATCGTGATGAAGAAAGATATACAGGGATTGCTTCAAAGGAGCATAAAAATAGATTTTTACTCTTTCCTCCTTTTATTAGGGATACACAGCAAAGATCGTATCATCCTGGTATTTACCTTACAATTTACAAACATGGTTATGCCATTCTTTGGTTATCGTTTGAGCTAGAAGATATTGAATTTAATGAAATAAATCTAAATGGTTGGTGTCTGGATATAGAAAGTGCCTATTTTCCAGAATTTATGATAAATGGCAACAAATCATTTGACTATAAGAAAAAAGCACGTTGTAGCAACATTAACATACTACTTAAAGAATATGCGGCGTATATATATAAATCAGCGAACTATAGCGGGCCTAATATACCTGGACAATATTTTTACCACTTAATACTTAGTGAATATGCTTATATGATGGATAAATATGAAGATAAAGTGAACGTTAAATTTAGCGAAACAATCTATAAGTTACTATTTGCCCCTATCCATGATTATCT
The DNA here is from genome assembly GCF_058792595.1 of Cytobacillus sp. MT66. Lineage (NCBI taxonomy): Bacteria > Bacillati > Bacillota > Bacilli > Caryophanales > Bacillaceae > Cytobacillus > Cytobacillus sp. MT66. The sequence continues at coordinate 203,353 of NZ_JBXAFB010000008.1, read as the reverse complement.
ACTAAAAACTCCAAGTGAAATAGAAAATATCTTAAACAAAAGATATTATAGTAATTCTATGTATTTGAGATTTTATGCAAACAATAATAGAGTCATATCCGCTTATGCAAAAGATTATAAAAAATCCGTTAAACCCTATCTTCCTCCAGATCTTGATTTAAAGGATACTGAGGCATTAAATTTCTTGTATCAAAGGTTATCAATGGGTGGAGCAATAAATTCAATTGAATCTTTACTTTTGAAAAAGGAAACTATTCAAAACCTTCTTGTATTTGAACTCAATGAAAAGACTTCTTTGAAAAAATTAATTAATTTATTAATTAAGGAAAATCTTAACTACAATATTGAGTTTTCTAAGTATTTCTATACATACGGCTCTGTTAGAGAAATGCTAAGTTTTCTTGAACGTAGTTGTGAAGATTTTCTCCAAAATAATTTAATGAATGAGCGACAACAAAAAATAGAAAAAGTCATTAGCCTTAAAAAAGAAAAGTATAATGCTAATTTCACAGCTTTAGGGCCTATTTTGACTATTGCACTTACACTATTTTTATCCTTCCCTACACTCGAAAGTATTTTTAAAATTGTTAAAAGAGAAAATTGGTTACTTCCAACGTATTTCACTATAAATATTATATTTATAATATTTATTTTATATATTACACGCGAACAGTTAACCGAGATAATAAGCGATTTGAATGGCAACTTCATCTTAAAATTAAAAAAGAACTATTTAAAAATAGGTACAAAAATGTATATAAAATATATCGACTTTGCAGTGATTATGAACCTAGAATATAAGACTGCATTAAAAATTATTTTTAATAAAATAAGGTACTTCAGATTTAGGAGACTAAAGAATTCGTAAAAATTGTATTATACGAACGTTCGTTTGTATTAAATAGAAATTGTGAGGTGTCTTCTATTGGCTATTTCTAAGCAACACGAATATTATGAAAAACGATTAGAAGAACTTCTGAAGGAGATGCCCTCCTTTGTCGTTAAGTATGTGGATGATAAACTAGATATTCGCTCCCCCCTCACCCTTTATAATTATGTAAGGGATTATAGAGAGTTTTTTCAGTGGTTAATGTCTGAGGGAATTGTCACTTGCACTTCTCTAAAGGAATTTCCAGTTGAGGCATTAAGCACGCTGCCTTTAGACGATGCGAATAAATACTTTAAATTTATTGCTAGAAAAAAATACAAAGTATCCAAAAAAGACAATGAAACCAAGAAAATTGATAGTAAAACCGTAAATCGGCATAAGTCCTCCCTTCGCTCCTTGTTTAAATATCTAACTATGGAAGCCGAAGTTCGTGACGGGAAACCTTACTTTGAGCGGAATGTGATGGAGAAGATCCCCATAAAAAAGGTTTCTGAAACTTTAAATGAACGAGCCAAAAAGATTACGGATAAAATATTCGTTGAAGATATGGATATTAACTTTTTGGATTATGTTCAAAATGATTATGAGGCTGCTCTCTCTCCTGGTGAAAAAAAGTATTATAAAAGGGATAAGGAAAGGGATTTTGCTATTCTATCGATTTTTTTAGGAACCGGCATAAGGGTGAATGAGCTATCTAATTTAAGGATTAAAGATATTGATTTTACCAGCAAAGAAATTAGTGTGATTCGTAAGGGCGGTAAAAAAGATACGGTTTCAATCGTCCCCTCTTCTTTAGAAGATCTTCAACGCTATTTAATGGTCCGTAAAGAAAGATATGGAGCGGGGGATGGGGATAATGAATATGTGTTTGTTAAACGCTATAAGGGGCATCCTGAGCCTCTTACAAATCGGGCAATAGAGGATATAGTCTATAAGTATACTAAATCATTTGATAAGCGTATGTCCCCTCATAAGCTTCGCCACACCTATGCAACAAACTTAGCTGAGCAAACAGATGGGGATATTTCATTAATAATGAATCAGCTAGGCCATACCAATTCGGATATTTCGTTACTTTACATTAATACAACCAGGGAAAAACAAAGAAGGGCTGCAGAGAAGCTAGACAGGCGAAGAAGAAATCTGGATAAACCTCCATTTTCCGAATAAAGGAAGTGACTAGGTCGTAACAGCAAAATGGCTTGGTGTGATACATACCTGGTCAAAATGGATTCGGCTCGAATGTAGCAAAGAAATGAAATAGCCGTATTTTCGATAAAAATCAGGATATACGGCTATTTTAAGACTATTTACAGGAATTCTAAAAAACATTAATTTCAAACCATTTTATCTCAACTCTTCATTTAAAGGTACAATTACCTCATCTAATGTTTTTCTCCACTGACGCTTCATTTCTGGTCCGTATTTCAACGGTTTTGCATCTGGATGTATGGCTTTGTACTTGTCAAATTGCTTGCTGTTAATAATTCCTCCAATATTAGGAATAGGGTCTTTTCCTATCACATATTGAATGGCAGATGTATGCAATTCCCTTTCATCCACAAACCAAGTATTTGCAAATTCTTCAACCGCTAAATCATAGGCTTCAGTGAAAAAACGTCTTTTTACAACAAGAATATCTTCCTCTACATCTATTTTTTTTGCGTCAATAGCATTCAAGATATCGCGGTATACCCCTTTAACAATTTCCGATTTCTTTAATTTTTGAAGTGCCTTTTCAATATCGTCACGGATATTCTGATTATTGGCTGAGTATGTTTCTAATAGTCGGTCAATATAGGTTGAGTCAATATCATAGATTTTGATCATATTTTCTCCATAGAACTCAATGCCAGAGAAATCTAGATTCGGTTCATCACCTTGATCCTCTTCATCTATTAGTGACCCTTTAACCGTGTTGTATATACCAATATATTCTTCCAAGGCTTTTACCTGTTCTTGAAGTACCTTTGATTTTTCCATATCATCGTTGTAATCATCATAAGTAACTAAGGCTTCGTAGGCATTGTTTAACTCCTGGAATGCTTTGACAAACTCAATCCGGGCTTCAAGTGGTGAGTGTTCATTAATATCGGTTGGATTTTGAACTAACGTTGTTAGCGTTTTGTGAGCCTTCTTAAAGCGTTTGTTCGATTCATCATAAGTAGGATAAATAAGATTGGATTCCTCTTGTTCTTGAGAATATAACTTCGTAGCATCCTTAACATTTTGTTCCATTGTAGAAGGTTTTCGGAATGTCACAATCAATCCTTTTGACTTTCCTGGATAGGTACGATTCGTTCGAGAAAAGGCTTGGATCAAATTGGCATAACTTAAATTACGATCTACAAATAATGTTTGGATCGTTGGTGCATCAAATCCAGTCAATAAGCGATCTACTACAATGACAAGGTCAATTTGTTTCCCAAATTCCTTAAATTCCCCCTTTTTTCGAGCTAAACGATTATTGATATCGCCATTATATCGTTCAATATCTTCAATCGACCAAGCTGTATGATAATACTCATTATAGTCCTTGATAATTTCTTTTATTTCATCTTGATTTTGTTTAGAATTATCATCGTTTTCCTGTATCGAATAGGTGATGGCAACCCGAGGAAAGTCCGGATCTTCAATAGTACGACCCGTTCGAATCGGATGCCCAGCAAATTCCTTTGTCAACCATTCTGGATCTTTGGTCATTTCCTTGATTGCCCGATAGTAGCGTTTCGCCATATCAATGGAACTTGTTGTTAAAATAGCAGATTTTTGCGGTCGACCATTTTGGAAATCAAATTTGGTATAGGCATTATCCGGTCGAAAAATCTTGTGAATGACCTTTTGAATATGTTCATCACTGTCGAAGGAAGAGGGGGCAAGGTACGCTTCCTTTTCCATTCCATCCATTTGATCAATAACATCATTAATTTCATTATCACTAAAATGAGCGTATTTTTCATGGTGACGTAGTTGAGAAAAAATATAATTGTTTAATGATGTTGGGTCAATGGTATCTTCGTGCTCAACTTGGAATCCTAAAACAGCCCCGTCATCTAACGCATTTTTAATCGTATAGGTGTGCAAGACATCTCCATATTGGTCATGAGTGGTCCGTGCTAATCGGCCCTTAGCTTGTTTCTTGTTCACATCAAAGATCGGCGTACCTGTAAACCCAAACCATGTAGAATTTGGGAAGAATCCCTTAATTATTTCCATCCCTTCTGCACTTAGCGCACGATGGCATTCATCTACAATAAACACAATATGTTGTCCTAGTAGTTTCTTAAAGCGCTGGGTGCCTTTTTGTTCTTCAAGTTTTTGAGCATAACGCAAGACAGCTTCTAATTTTTGACGAGTGGTAATAATCACAGTATTAGAATTCGCATCAGACAGTAATGTTTTACTTAGCTCTTTTGCACTTTCGGTACCGACAATTAAGCTATTAGACTTAGCATTTCCAGTAGAAATACCGGTATTGAACTCTGAAGCAAATTTGGTGAATTCAGTGGTAGTTTGATTGTCCAAGTCTTTTCGGTCAATGAGCATAATTGTACGATCAACACCTGGTTTGCGAGCTAATAACTTCGTAGAAACAAAACTCGTCAACGTTTTTCCTGAACCAGTCGCATGCCAAACATAGCCTGATTCATGTTTCATAGCAGATGTAAACAAGGCTTCAATGGCGTGAATTTGATAGGGTTTTAATACCATTAGGGCTTTGTTGTCTTGATCCTCACTTACAATCGTATAATTGGCAATCAAGCGATGAGCATCTGGAATATTTAAGACTTGTTTCACAAATTCATAGAGATTTTCTACTTTCCGATTGTCCGTTGTCCGCCAGCTAAAGAGAAATTTCTTATGCATGTCCTTTGGCATCGCATTGGCAAAATAGCGAGTCGTTTGTTCGTTGGAAACGACAAATAATTGAAGGGTAGAAAAGATATTATTTCTAAACATCCCTTCCTCTGCATATTTCTTGATTTGATAAAAGGCTTGGAATACACCATCTTTGGCACTGACCTGTTTCAATTCAATTTGAACTATTGGCAACCCATTGATTAAAAGTGTCACGTCAAACCGGCGATCACGACCATCAATGTTTGCTTTTTGTTTTGCAATCTGATGAACCACTTCATATGTAGAAATTCCGCCACCAATGTCTTGGTTGGAGTATAACACCAAAGACATTGAACCCAGGGAAACGTCTTCACGTTCAATCGTTATGCGAGAAATTCCATTCTCCCCTTTAAGCCATCTAGCAGCATCAAAGGGGGTTTTGGTTTTCGATAGTAATTCTGTTTTAATATTGTCAAATTCTTTATCAGTAATAGGATGTTCCCCAACTTCTGATAAGTTATTTTGCGTAATTTTTTGACGCAAGTTCTTCCATAGGTCTTCTTCGGTTTTTAAATCTGGGCGATAATTCCACTGATTATGCCCTTCCCCTAACACTTTAATCAGCCGCCGTTCCACTTCAGCTTCATCATTATGTGGTATCTTTGTCATGTCTATCCCCCTCTTCTATTTGCTTAAACAAACATTTTTTGTAAGAAAGCTTTTTTTGTTTCTTTTAAGGCTTCTAGTTCGCGTTGGCGAAGAGTGATAGTCTTGTCTAATTGTCTTAGAAATTTGCCTATTTTGGCTTGTTCTACTAATGAAGGGAAAGTACTTTCAAATTTTAGAACGTTCGTAACACTAATTCCAAATACCTTCATCCCCGTACCTGTTCTATAGCCAAACCTCCTGAAAATTGGTGAATAAAATAAATAATAAAGAAACAAAGAATCTACTTGTTTTGATTTTGGCCTTAAAGCAATTGTATGGAGTCCAGAAACTAGCTTATATGGCATATCTATTGTGATTACAGCAGGTGTAGCTATTCCTTGATAATCTTCCGAAGCATCAGCTAATACTAAGTCACCCTTTTCTAGAAGTTCATAGTTTCCAGCTTTAATATTCGGCAGGTTGCTTCCATCATCTATAACATCCGCTACTCTTGTATGGATGTCACCATAATGTATATATTTGTATCCTGTATATTCACTCGTCTCGATATCACGAGATAAAGAATAGGACTTCAATCTATCCACCATTGAATCCAACTTACGCTGTTTCCAATTTCCAGTAAATCCTGGAAAGCGGACCTCAGGTACGGACTCTCCTTCTTTTGGAAACATTTTTTGTAAGAATCCCTGTTTTGTTTGTTTAAGGGCTGTTAGTTCTTGCTGATGGAGAGCGATTGTGTCGTCTAGTTGTTCGAAAAAGCTACCGATTTTAGTTTGTTCTTTAATTGAAGGTATCGGAATAGGCATTTCACGAAATAAAGAATCTTTGATAGCAAATCTGTCTGATCTAGCACCTGAATCTCCATTCAGCTTCATGAATATATGCCAACTATTGGATGAGAAGTATTTTTCTAAATATGTCTTATCAACATCAAATGCACGGAAAACATAATAAAGAGGCGACATTACGCCAGTTCTTCCCAACTTATTTCGGTTAATTGGACCTACTGGAGCAAGGGTAGAAATCCTTGGATTATAAACAAAATCATCTGGACGAACGGTATAATAACCATTTAAATTTTTCTCGTTTGAAATATCCTTATCAAAAAAATCACGTTGATTGATAATTCCAAATTCAGCTGAATTCGTCAATGTTTCGGAGTAAATATTATTTTTATTCTTCTCAGTGACTTTTTCTGAAATTTCACCCAACTTACGCAGTTCCCAATCCCTAGTAAACCCTGGAAACCGAATTTCTGGTGTATGGTTATTTTTCACGGCTAAACACCTCTAATGCACCCTTGATCCATTCAGCATTTTCTTCATCAAACTGTAGTGAAGAAATCATATCATACAGGTTTGATTCTAGTTCGGCTTTTTCTTCTCGAATGTCTTTGATCGTTGACCCAATTGCAGCCATATCAATAGGAGCTTCCTCCTCGAAAGTATCTACGTATCGAGGGATGTTCAAATTGAAATCATTCTCTTTGATTTCATCAAAGGTAGCGACATGGGCATACTTTTCCACAACTTCTCGCTTCTTATATGTTTCGACAATCTTAATAATATTTTCTTTGGAAAGTTTATTTTGATTCTTTCCTTTTACAAATTCATTACTTGCGTCAATAAATAAAACATCACGATTGGTACGATTTTTCTTCAAGATGATGACCGTTGTTGGAATAGATGTCCCAAAGAATAGGTTTGCTGGCATACCAATTACGGCATCAATACTGCCATCTTCTAATAATTTCTTACGAATCACACCTTCTGCAGCCCCACGGAATAGTACCCCATGTGGTAAGACGATGGCCATTGTTCCCGAATCTCTCAAATGATAAAACCCATGTAAAAGAAAAGCAAAGTCTGCTTTTGATTTTGGCGCTAACTTCCCGTAACGATTGAAACGAGAATCATCTAAGAATGTATTATCTGCAGACCATTTTGCAGAGTAGGGTGGATTCATGAGGACTGAATCAAAGGTATAAGGCTCATCAGTCGGCCAGTCTTTGTTCAAAGTATCCCCATTCCGTAATCGCATATCTTCTTTATCAACACCATGTAAGATCAAGTTCATTTTTGCTAGATTATAAGTTGTTGTATTTAATTCTTGTCCATGATACTTTACACTATCTGGATGGTTAATGTATTTTCTAATGTTCAGCATCAAAGAACCTGATCCCATTGTTGGGTCATACACACTAAACAATTTTTTGTCCTCTTGACCAATTGCAGCAATACGAGCCATCATGTCGGATACCTCATGAGGTGTGTAGAATTCCCCTGCTTTCTTACCAGCTTCCGAGGCAAATTGGCCAATCAAGAACTCATAGGCATCCCCAATAACATCGCCATTATGTCCAATCACATCGATATCATTTAGTTTTTTTAGTACCTCTGCAATGGTAATGTTTCGTTGTTGATCATCTGATCCCAGTTTTTTTGATCTCAAATCAACATCATCAAACAATCCATTAAATTGATCATATTTTGTAGACAAATCGATAAAGGCTTTATTTAAGTCATTCAACTGAAACGTGTTTTGTTTTGCTTGACTAGTTAATACATTGAATAAATAATCTGGTTCAATATCATAGCCCAATGTATCCACTAAAGTTTCAATCAAGTCATTTTTTATCGCTTCATCTGCTAATAAATCTTTATATAATTGAGTTTGTTTTGCTTGTGTGTTATATTCTCCTAGCGATTCATCTGCTATTTCAACTACTTTTTCTAATAACCTATCAGATAAGTACTTATAAAATATCAATCCTAATAAGTAGTTTTTGTATTCTGATGCATCCATTTTACTTCGCAAGTTGTCTGCAGCACTAAATAATTTTGAGTTTAATTCAGACATTTTAATTTTCCTCACTTTTTTCTATTGTTGGTCTATTTTATTCAATACTTCTAAATAAAGCTGCTCTTCAAGTTCTGCTTGTTTCTTTGCCAATGCTTGACGCTTTCTCAACAAGAAATAAGCTTTTCCAATCATTTGTTGCTTCTTAATACTTGGTAACTGAATCTCCAACTCTTTTAAAATCGCTGGAGTTAATTTAGGTACAGTACTTCCTTGCATGGAAATTGCCATTTGCTTTTTCATTGAGTAGGATTCATTCAATGCAAAACATAAATAGCTGCTATCCAAATGTTCATCTTCAATAATGAGTTTTGCAAAGTTTTGGTTTATAATCTTCCCTTGGTTTAACCCACTCACTATCCCGGCCTTAGAACTAACAAAGCTAAAAACAACATCTTCAGCTCGGCTCAAATAGCCAACTGTTGGATTTGAACCACTATAAGAACTAGCTTTTGAGTCTAAAAATGCCCCATCTAAATCGTTCATTAAATCCTCGTATGTATAAGCAACTAAAGATAAATCATTTTTCTTATTTCCTCTAGAAAGGTTTCTTCCTGTTTTAACAGTTATAATATCTCCAAGCTTCATATCCCGCCCTCTTCAAAGATGTATTTTTTAAAAATTACTTATTTACAAATAAAATCATATCACCCTAAAAATGTTCTGTAAACAATCATTAGTAATTTTTAAGAATTGCTTGAAACCTTTATTATCGCACCTTTGACGTTGTATACTTAATCATTTTTGAAATTTCAAGACACTTTTTTACACCTCTTTTTGTCAGACTAATATATTAATAGAGAATTAGTATTTTGATATTCAATTTACCCGACCATTAAATTTCTCTTTCCAATAACCCGTTGACATATCAGCAAAATAGCCACACCTGTAGAACTTTAAGTACCATTCTACCACTTAGAACCTCTTACGAGTGCTTGAAGTGGGGGATTCCTAAGTACAGAAGCCTATTGGTTTCTAATTGATTAGGCTACCCTCGTAGTCCCTACGGTTAGAAGTCTTATCGCTTCGTTTCTCAGGTTTTTTCCTGCGTTAACATCTATCGTGATGTGTGCCACAAGGGGGCATTCCCACTCACCACCATTATTTTAAGTGATTTAAAAAAGTAAAAGAGGCCAGATACTGCTGGCTCCCTTTTACTGAAAATAATTAAGGAAGTGAATGGCTAATCCTTAATCGATCTCCAATTCACCCATTTGCATGGTATCTTTCCACTCTTCATTCATTTGGCTATCCTCTTTTGGTTTACCTTCATTAACCTCTACAGGATCTCTTTCATCCACTTGTAACCCATTTTCCGTTGGAACGGTGGTCTTAACAGGAACTTTCGATTGGATATTCTCTTTCTTTTCGTTTTCCTTTTTTTCGTTTCTTTGACTGGTGATTTTGTAACCGGTTGATACGTAGTAATTATTTGTTTTTCCTTTGCTCTTTTTTAGAGGTATCCCCTTTTTCCCCCTATTTTGGTTTGATTCGGTGTAACATAGGTTGCTTAAGCAGATTGTGGTTTATCCAGCCCAAACTCAATGAATGGGATTTGATTTTTGTTTTATCTCACTGGATTCAAAGGCCATTTTAAAATAATCAATTTGTATAGGAAAATATCCGTGTTCTAATAATAAGTTATAATTGTTTTCCCCAATAAGTTTTTTACCTTTTCTTGCTGCAGATCCATATGACATTTCCTCCCCTTTGCATACTCAGTGATTTCACCAAAGCGAATTTCTTAACGTATATAAGGAAAACGCCTTTCTTGTTTGCTACCGTTTAGCCTTAGCACTAATTCAGTGCTCTTTTTTTCGTAACATTTATGGATTTTTCTTTTTTAAATACTTCTCTCTTTCTTCACTAGATAAAATAAGCTGATATCCGGCATTCCTTGTTTTCGGTGCTTCTAACCACTCTTCTTCTACAAGTTGTTGCATTAGTTCTTTTACATCATTCATTCTCATTTTCATTTGTTTTCGAAGGTAAGTTATGCGAGTCTCCCCTGAAAAAGCAATATAGCGTTTCAATTCGTCTAGCGGGCCTTCCATATCGTCCTCTTGTTGTGGTTCAGTATGTTTAGGTAAAGACAAGGGAGCGGGTCCGGATTGATTTTTTCCATAGTCCTCAATAATTTGATCCATTTGTTCTTCTTCTTTGGCAATGAGTGGGCCCTGGAATCGAACAAGCGTCTTCCCTTCCATCAAACTAACTCCATCCCCGTTGCCTAATAAGTTAAACGGAGGATGTTGATCGAGGACTGTTCGGTAATCGTTCCTCCCGCTACACTTAAACACGACTCGACTTGGTAGATTAGCTTTGATTAATCCAGTGACTACATCTACACTTGGCCGTTGGGTCGTGATAATCAAATGGATCCCACAAGCTCTTGCTTTTTGAGCTAAACGGACAATGTTTCCTTCTATCTCTCCTTCCTCATCTTGCATGATAAAATCACTAAATTCATCAATGACAGCTACCACATACGGCATGGGATGCTCTTTTCTTTTCCGATTATATTGAGCAATATTTCGGACTCCTTCTTCCCCTAATTCTTTGTAACGAGTTTCCATGAGCGTAATAAGTGACGATATGAGTCCCTTCGCTTCCTCAACTTCAGTAAACACCTTTACATTACCGAAGAAAGAAAAGCCCGGGAATTCTACCCTCTTCGGATCAATAAGGTACATCATTAACATATGAGAAGGCACCCATAGCAACAAAGACAAAATGAGTTGTAAAAGCCAAATACTTTTCCCGCTCCCAGTGGTGCCAGCTACCAGCAAATGTTTAACCCGAGTCAAATCTTCATAAAGTGGTTCACCGATTTCAGTAGCCCCCACAACAAAAGGCAAAGTTGCTATTTTGGTAAAGTCCAGAAAAGCCTGGATATCGACTAAATTTCGCAAAAAAATACTTTGTCTATGCTGCCGTGGCAGCAAAAGCATACCTGTTCCTTTTTCCTTCCCCTGAAAGATGGATAAATCGGTTATCCCTAATTCAGTTTGCCAATCCGTTCGGATCTTTTGTAAATCTGATAATTTAATTCCTCTTGGTAACCTGATGGTATAGCGGATTAACGTGGGTCCTTGTTGGAACCCAGTGATTTGTAACCCTTCTTCTTTCACTACTCCCAACTTTTCTAAAGCTCCATTTAACTCCTGTTGAAAGACATCTAACAAAAGTGCTTCTTCCCGTAGGTCCCCCCAAGGCAGAAATTGAAAAATCGGAAACAGGCTTTTTGGTTTTAGAGGTTTGGCGGTTTCTTGAATCACTTTTGGTTTGTACTCTCTGGATGAACAGACCATCATTGCAGCTAATTCACTTTGATAAATAAACGGGTGAGCCGGAGATAAAAAAGAAAAGGAATGGTTTCTTCACTTTTCAATTAGCTCTATTTTCCCATTTTTGCAACGGACTCCCCATTGATTTTCCCCATTTGATAGGTTCAAACCATGTAATAAATGATGGATAAAGACCTTTCTTTCCCGCTCTTCCCCTTGGACATATCCTCGAAGGACAAAACGGAAAACAGTTTGTTCTTTCCTACCCTCAAAAGAGGGAATGGATAGGGGAAATCTTTCACCAAAAGAAGCTATTTTCAACTGAAACTTTCGGATAGGTTCAAATCTACTTGGATAACTGATTCCCTGCAAATAATCGTCATACTGCTGTTTTAATTGTGAATTCCACTTTTGTTGTTTATCTTTTTGAAATAATAATTGAATCCATGCCTGTTGTTTCAAGGAATCGATCGCCGACAACCACTGAATGGATTCATCTGGCACAATGGAATAAAAAGCAGGTTTTTTCAAATAAAATTCAAAGGTTTCGAACAGCTGATCAGATAAAATCGTATGTTTCACAGGTATTTCGGATACAGTTTGGATTTGCTGTTTAATTTGCTGAATCTTCCTCTTTTCTTCGCTAAAAAAAATCTCCAATCCTCCTATTTCTCCCTTCAACATCTCCTTTAACCATGTCTGGGCTTCCGCTAGTGTGATGGAGGAAGGTTGGCCATAGAAAAGGTTGGCTGAATCCGAACGCCCCAAAATAGATAGACCTTGACGAAGGATGAGCTCCCCCTCCTTACTTTAGCGTGCTTAGTTTTTCAAAATAGAGCCACAATAACGTTAATGTATTCATCATGATAAAAGCAGTATTAACCAACAATATAAGTTCCATAGGTTTCTCCTTTTTATCCTTTTCGTAGCAATAACGTTCCTAATCTTTTAGCTATCACAGAATATGACTGTTTTGGGGTTGGACCCTGATCAAAAAATTTTCTTACAAAGGCTGGCGGGATAGCGAGCATATACAGCCCCCCTAAGATGACTAGGAGTTTAGCATATAGCCCTTCAATGGAAGTCGGATAAGGTGCTGCAAACATTAATAGCGATAAAATAGTAACAAATACGGAATAGACGATCTGCACTAAAAATAATCCCTTTAATGTTGTCCACCAGGTCTGATGAAGGCCTTTCCACGAGTCAAATAAATACCCGAGCATGGCAAAGGGAGTCAAAATGCCAAGAGAAAGCATTGAAAACCATCTTCGCCCATGATGGAGCATCATAGGAATCAAGAGAGCGATGTAAAGAAGAATAAATAGGAAGTAACCTAAAGCTTCAAATACATCATCAAACAGATAGACAGCAGACCAATCCGGATATGTGGTAGATTGGTGTAAAAGTTGAGTTCCCATATTAAAAATCGTAGTGGTGATATAATTCATCGCTTCCACAGCTTTGATTAATCCAATAGGGGCAAATCCACAAACAGCAATCATGATGGGCAGTCTTGTGATGATGGTTTTAAAAGATGTTCCGCTCCACCCCACAATACGCTTAAACCCTTCTATCATGCTGACAATCGTGACCAATCCCATAGATAAACGAGAAAAGATTCCGACCATACGATAGAAAAACTCATAATCAAAAAGAAAGACAGGAGTATAAACGACCATATTCACCCATTTAAAAATCCAGATCATGAGTTCTTTCATATGGTTTTTTGGCTGAAGTATATCCTCATTTGGCTATTGCTGAAACGAATCGAACCAGGATTTCAAGTTTTGAAAAATATCTGACGCCCCACCTAACATAGATGCTGAACTTTCTAGGGAACACCCTGTTAAAAATAGAGTTGGAATCACCATTACACTTAGAGGGTAAATGCTGCCTCTGTTCAAACGCAGATGGTCCAAAAATTTTGGTAACCTGGGAGCGGGCTTAGCAGGCTTTTGACAATCGTGATTAGAAGCCACACTACTAAAGGGGCGGAGATGACCTGCAAGGTTCCTTTCAGGATCTCCTTTGACCACACTTTCCCTTTCTCTCCCAGTCCTATCATTCTCATGCCCCCAGCTAGCATGAGACAAATGGTTGCTACCCCCGCGACTAATCCTAAACAAATGATTTGTAGGGTTTTGAGAAGAACATCGACTTCGGTTGGAATCGAAGTGAGCTGCGAGGTTTGGGCGAATGTGGGAGTTGCCATCATGAGTAGAGATAGTGATGCGGATGCTGTTTTTAAAAGTAGGGCTTGGTATTTCTTTTTTTGTTTGGGTTTTGCTCTTGTCACCTCCTTTAGATAGGCTTGCAGAAAAAAATGAACTTTCGTTTCAAGGGATTCTAGCGTCTCTTTTCTATTGTTTGAGTGTAAAAATTCAGAAACGGTAAAGGTTTCCTTTTTTTGAAACACGACTTCTCCTCCCTTTGGTGAACGTATGAATGAATACGCTAGTAATCGAAAGCAAGCATAGCATTTGAATAATGAGAATCCCTACCATACAAACCCTTCCTTTTTCATGATTTATCCTACCTTATGTCAAATTAGGCTTGTCTTATTCCATTCAGGCAAAAAAAAATCTTTGTTTAGGTGGAAGAAAACAAAAAAAAGAACCTTTAAGGTTCACTTTTTTGGGGATCTAGTCTTGATCTAGGTTTTCGCGATATAAACAATCTGCAATCGGAGGACAATCCAAGGCAATCCAAATCCGAAGGAAAGAATCTAATGTCATATTTTGATTTTTATTATTTAATATTTGAGAAAGGTTGCTTTCACTTATATCGGTATTCCGATGTATCTGAACAGCTTTAATATTTTTCTGTTCCATAATCTCTTTAAAGCGATTTTTAATCACATATTTCGGCCCATCGAAAAGCAGTGATTTTATATATTTTTTCTCTTTCCCTGATGTCGGTAACATTACATCCAGGTAATCCGCAATGGCCGCCTTAATCACATATTCTACTGGTTTTTCTTCATTGTTCCGTAATGATAAATAACTACTGATTTTAAATAATTTTTCTATGGTATGAGTTTTTAAATGAATGGTAACAGGGATTGTTCCTTCCATATCTTTTGATTGTGACATGTATCTTTTCTCCTTTCGTTGGGCAATATAAGGCAAAAGAGCGAATGGGGTGAAAGAGAGTGGTCCTTTATCGAAAAGACCGTGGAGACCATGCTTCAGACTCAGGTCGGCGCGGTGATGACTTGTAAAGTTTTTACCAGTTGTTGCTGGGTAAAAATCTCTTCCATATAAACATAGAAAAATTTTGCGGTAAATAGAACTCGGAAAGAAGATGACCTTGTAAATTTTTGTTTCAAGGTCATCTTCTTTAGAATAAAAAAGCCAGTGGATTTTTTACACCGGCCTACATTTTTAAAAAGCATTTTGGATATTTAGCCTTTAAATAAAGATATTGATCATATGCATTAAGGCATTTTAATTTACACTTTATTTTTATGGCTTTTATATCTCCTTTTTTGGCTTGTTCCTCAAAACAATGTAATAGGGAAATATAAAACCCCAATATGCCGCGATGCTTTCTAATCCTTTAAGTGTAGGTAATGATCTCACAACAAAAACTCCTTTGTTTATATTTACCTACTATTAGTTCTAAGTAATTATTATTAAATATCCCGTATTAACAAAAAAGGAAAGGTTTAACAAGGCCGTATTTTGAGGATTTTATTCCCTTCGAATCCTCATTCAACCTACATTTAAATTCAGATAAAAACCCAAACTAATTCAGACATTGGTTTGTTATTTTGTTAACCTTCAAAAAAATGTCACTTATTTAACGCTCCCCAATAATTAATTCAATTCATCCCTTTACTCTTAATCTAAAATTATTTTCAACCTCCAATTTTTTCACCATCCCTACTCTCCAATAACACAAAAAAGCCCTTGGAGACGATATATCTGATCTGATTTATTAACAAAATGAAATAATTTTTTTTAATCATTTCTTATTTAGAAGTGAAAAAAGCCGTTTAAATAACCAATTATTTTCATGTAATTCAACTAATTTATATTCAAAACTACCATTTTCTGTTTCTTCAAATACTGCTTTATCTACTGTAATTGCTTTTCCGAAAGATCCGTATGGTTCCATCTTTCCCAACCGTATAACGTTGAATGGTAAGAGTTTCCCCATCTTTCAATTCCCCGTCAGGCTGTACGCCATATAGGAATTATTAATTATTAAAACCATGCTGAAGCATACCAAAACACTAAAAGTCAATTTTAACTGCATGGACAAAGGAACATCCTCCTTTAAATAAAAAACACCCCACCAGTCATAGCGATCATTGATCACTTGGCTAGTGGGGTGTTCTCATCCGTATATTTTCTTATAAATCAAATTATACCTTATATGGACAGAATTGAAAAAATTAGTTTTTTAGATTAATATTAACATAACAGTATATAACATTATATTATGTTTATAAGGAGGTTGGTACCCATGCTTGCTGACTTATTATGGTTTCTTGGTGCAAAACAACAGTATAATATGCAAAAAGCCCAAGGGCTTGCTGGTTTAATTGGAATTCTGTCTGTAGTCTTCTTTGTATGGAAATGGGAAGATTGGTTCTATCCTGCTTTTGATAAAATTGGATTAATTGATATAGCTGAGAATACGGGGTTAGTTAGCGACTTAGATGTACTAACCGTTATTAATGTGATAGCCGTTATTTTCTTTCTATGTCTATTCTTTGCCTGTGCAGCATTTTCTCTAATTTTAGTTGGCTCATTATTGATGTTGCTTGGTTCATCCAAGTTAGGAAAGATACTTTTTATGGTCGCCTTAACTCCTTTGTTTTTAGTGATAGCAGTATTCACTGAAGTTTCAGTGAAGGGATCGTCTATTCATAAAGTGTATAATAAAGATCGAGAGTTGAAGCACCTGTTAAGTAAATATAAAGAATTGGATAACGTTGAAATGTTGTTTAACTTTTATATTCATCAAAGTAAGAGAGAGGATCATACATTTGTTGCTTCAAAGAAGGAAAATTGGAACAATGAGGATAATGCTGAAGCTTTTTTAAATCGATCAGTATCATCCGTAAGACATGACACTAACTGGTTAATTGGTTACCATAAAGCGTTAAAAAAACTATATATTCTTTTTCCCAACCCCCTTCCCCGTATTGGATCGCGAGTATTTGATGATGGGTTCCATGGAGAGGGTCTATATAATTTTCTTACACATTCAAGCAATTCCGTAGATTGGTTGGCACCTGTTCCTCAGGAAAAGGTTGAGTATTTTGTTCCAGCCTTACCTATAGATATTACTTGGAATGATGGAAGGATTCATTTAAATGATGATACCCAACGAAAAATAGAAGCTATAAATATTTACGATTCGATGGACATTTATTATTTAAGGGGCACTGACATTCAGTGTTTTTATCAATCCGTTTTACATTCGAATAATGAGATTCCAACGGTTTTGCACCGTGCTCATATGGCCTATTATCTTCTTCAAATTGCATATAAGGAAGAGGATGAACATAGTACACAAGAAATAAAAGCATTTCTTGAAAGATGTAAAGGTGTGCCGGATGGTGAAACATTCTATCCAATCTATGCTGCTGATGTACAAAATGAAATAATTAACTATGCGAAAAGTGGGGAAACCCGGGCAATACGGTGGTTTAATGAGGTGAATTGATTGAGTCGAAGAAGTCGCTTTAGTGACGAGGAATTATTAGAAATTGCTAAAAAGCATAAGAACTTTTTTACCAGTGTCGGCAAATGGAACACCTATGCAAAGGAACATGGGTTACCGCATCATCAAACCTTTATTCAACGGTTTGGTAGTTGGAATAGTATTAAGGATCTGTTGAATTTAGAAACAAATGAGCAGCATAGACCCTATAAATATGAGGTTTCAGAATTACTGGAAATACTAAAAGAACATAAAGAGGCTTATACAGGTATTTATGCTTGGAATCAATATGCAAAGGAACATCAATTACCGACTCATGGTGTATTTGAAAGAATTCTTGGCATAAAGAAGCTTGATTCCATAACAAATTTTAGTCAAAGTGTTTCAAAGGAAGATTTAAAGAAAATAATTTTAAGCTATTTTCCTAATAAACCGCCTACAGTTAACGAGTGGAAAAGTATATCGAAAGCGAATGAAGTCCCATCCTTTACAACTGTTATCCGAAAGTTTGGATCATGGAATTTAATGAAGGGCTATGTTTATTATCGGTAGGTTGATACGAATAAAATCCCTGCTTCCGGCATTTTGAAGCAGGGATTTTTCTTTAATTACTAGCGATAATGATCTTTTGAATTTCGGATAAAGACGTTTTTATTTGGTAATACTCTCCCTCCCCTTCTTCATTTTGATTCTTTTGCAACTCAAAAGGGATTTTCACTAATGTTTTATCAGTATATTCTAACCGGAATTCTCCCTTATTACTTTCAATCTTAAATTGATCTTTCTCGAATTTATAAGAAAAACGATTAAGCGTTCCTTCCCTTGAAAGTAAATGAATAAAATCTTCAAGTATAGCCACCCTTTGATTATACGATTGACCCGCTTCCCATAAATCCTGTAGGGCTTCACCAGTAAAGGCGCTTGTTAGAAGATCAATATCTTTTTCGACAAGGCTGGTATATAACAATTGCATTGGAAATTCCTTTGGGTTCCCTTCATTCCAATTAACACTAATTTCACTATTAAGTACTGGTTCGTGAAGGTTTCGTTCAACAAATTCCCGCACCTTTAACTCTTCCGATTTTAAATTTTTCACTTCATTAAGAACATCTTTTTCTATAGTAGTTGAATTCGAGAGTTTAATATTTTCCTCTACAAAAAAGAAGAGTAAGAAAGCTACTACCAAGAAAATGAGAAGAGTTAGGGAAATGAGTATCAAATTTGTTTTGGATATGTTCACTTTAACTCCCCTTTAAAAAGAAATAAATAACTCGGGATTCAATACATTTTTACTTCCTTGTTTGTGGCCTTTGTGTATCTCAAAATGAAGGTGAATCCCAGTTGAACTACCACTGGTGCCCATAATACCTAAAAGCTGCCCTTGCTTCACTGGCTGATTAAGTGCGACTCCCACTTTTCTCATATGGGCATAAACGGTTTCATAGGTTTGTCCATTAAGAGTGTGTTTAATAAATACATAGTTACCAAATTCACCCCCACATTTGTTCCCATAGAAACCATTTGGCGGACATCCAGTATTTACTTTTGAAACGACACCATCTGCAGATGCAACAATAGGGATATTGGTCTGTCCCTGACCTGATATGTCTACACCAGCATGGAAGGACCCCCCTCCTAAAGAACGATAACCGAATCCTGATGATTTTGGTCCAACAGCAGGTCGCATAAATGAACCAGGTTGGAGCGGAGGAATAGATCCCGAATCCGGTGTATAGGAGGCTTCATTCCTAAATCGTTCGGCAGCTTCCTTAACTCTTCGGACATACCAATCCGCATGGTTATAGGCACGTATAGCCTGATCAACATTTTTTGAAAAACCATTTTTATTTAAATAGGATGCTGCAGCAAAAATAGCATCTTTAGGATCCCATGGTGACGCCTTACCGTTCCCATCGGCGTCAATTCCATAACCACCGTATTTCTTCACCTCCAAGGGATTGTACTTGATAGATTCTGGAATTGGCGCATATCCATTAGTACCTTTACAGGCTGGGTAGCTCCACCCTAACCAAGTACATGGCATGAATTGCATATGACCCTCTGCCCCAACGCTTGATATCATTGTGGGATGTGTTGAAAAACCGGTTTCCACAAAATGAATGGCCGCAATAAAATACCAATCTACCTTATATATTTTCTCTGCTTCTAAATAATACTGCATGAACTCCATAGGAACACTTGAACCTGGAGTAACAGTCCCATTAAATCCATCCATTGAAGCACCCGTTAGCCACTCTTTATAGCGAATTTCGCCTCCCGTAGCTTGATAGATAGCTTCAACCATAAATCTATCATTTTGCCCATAATCAAATGGAGGAGCGGATAATACACGGTCAAAATAGGTGTAATCTTCCGTTACTACCTCATTAGGAATAAAGGTATGTGCTCTTGTTTTTACGGTTGTTGTGGTGGTGACTGGATAGGATTCATATTGGACCTCCCCTTTTTCATCTATATATTCTCTTGTTTCATAGCTTGTCCTTGAACTAGTCGAAGTGACCCAATCCGTTGTAAATGGGGTAAATGTGGCCTGCATGACCCGATCCCAAGCTTCAACATGTTCTAATAAATTCAGGATGAATGGAGTTTTGGTCACAGAGGTGCTACACGAACCATCTACACAAGTAGTTGTTTCTGTTTCAATATGCCCTTCTAATTCTTTATAAGTAAATATTGGAGCTAAAGCCTTCCCCATTATAGTCGCAGCTTCTTTTTCTGTTTTCCCATGCTTAGTTGAATCGTAAATTTGAAGAGCTGACATAATTAATTCATGAGGTACCCGATACGGAACTTGCTCAGGTCTTGACATGTCAACTGTTGAATCCGCAACAGCAATTATATGCCTTCTTAATTCTTTCCCTTCAGGGGTTAGTGAATCTTCATCATTTGCAAATAGCATTGCTGTTCCTAAATAAATTATAAAAAGCGAAAGTAGTACGCCACCAAGTATTAATACATATGGCCACCCGATGGCACTTAATAGACTAATAATGGATTTTGTAACAGCAAAAGCAGCTTTTATAGCTACTTTTACTGCAATTTTCCCACCCTTTTTTAGAAGGGCAGCTGCTTTATTTCTTAATAGTTTTTTTGCTTGCTTCTTGGCAATTGATTCTTGTTGGGCTTGTTCATTATGATCATCATACATAATGCATCACCCCAACAATCCTTGCTTCCTTCGCACTTCATCTAGTGCCTTTCGCTTATCCAATCCTCTCTGAGCCCGAAGTGCTTGCCTTGAAACCATTAGCGTTTCAACGGTCTTTGAAGAATAATAAGGTGTTTCTGCCCTATTTACCGGCTCATAAATCTTATTAATTGTTTCTACATGTGATTGAACAGCTACATTTGAATTAGGAGTTGAGTCTGGTACCAACTTGTTATTCTTTACAGTAACCGGTATTCGAACGGATTGGTTATTATCTAATTTTGTATCCCCAGCAAATATCGGAGATACACGATAAGTCATTCCTTCTTTTTGGGCAGTTACAAATTGACGATCCTTCTCAATAACAACCTGGACGTTTTCTAGCCCTTGGGATCTTAAATCATCAATATAAAATTGACCACTATCTACTGATTGACTATACATTGGTACCTGAACTCGTTGGAGAGCACTATGCTGTGAACTTATTTTTGGGCTACCCAATAATTCATTAGGATTGCTTTCAACTTTTATGGAAGAAGCTACGCGGCCGCCACCGCTGTCTAAACGATAGGTAGTGGAGTCTAAGCCCTTGGGTGCAGACATAACTAATGAATCACCCTGAACAGCTAAATCTTGATATACAACGTCACCTCTGCGAAGCCCGCTATGCCCAGCCCCTTTACGAGAAACTGTTTGTATCTCCCCGCTCTTGGTTTGTACTTCGATATATGACTCGTTGGGAGTAATTACCTGACGTATCGCTCCTGGAGCAATTAAAGTATTACCGTAATCGTCGGTAGTTGTTTTGGCCATTTGAATAACTTCTGAAGGTGAATAAATTTCTTTTTGTACTTGCTGTTGCATTGGCGAAAATCGATTAGCTATACTTTTTCCAACCTGATATCCTTTTGCCCCGAATAACATGCCTGCTACATATCCAGTGGTATTTTGATATTTTGATTGCGCTTCAACTGCTCCCCCGGCCTGATCGACAACATAGTTCATCGCACCCGAGAATCCACTTGTTGCAGCATGTTGGACACCTTTTATGTGTTGAACAATCCCTGCTTGTCCATGATCTGTTGCGACGACGAAGGATGACTGTGCAGCATCGGTCCCTTCCCTTATAGCGTTTGAAAATACTCGCCCAGTTTGGATTGCTCCAGTAATTCCTGAAGCTCCCATTGAATAGCGGACTGCTGCTTCCCCTGCTTGACTTACACGATGAGCAACGCCTTCCCATCCATTGGATAACAATTGGTTACTTGCTATATCTGCACTTTGTCTATACATAGCTAGGTTTTCAGCATGTACCTGAGGAAGTCTTTCTGTCCACATTTGTTGTGCAACGGGCTTATCAATTCCATTAGCGACTTGTTCATTTATAAATTGTTGTTTCATTTGTGCTGTTTTTGCACTAGCTATTTGGCTACTCAAATATAAGGAATTTGGCTTCCCGCTCCCTAATAGAACATTTTCACCTTGAATATGTGAAACTGCCTGACCTCCGGCACTAATTATGGATTGTGCACTACTTATACCTGGTATACTTTGAACAGTGTCTTCCAGTTGTCTTGCAAAAACATTCTTGTCAATGGTCCCATTGCTATCAATGGCATTTACAGACACTATCCGTTGTCCAGCCTGAGCAAATGCATTTCTCATTTCACCTTTTTTATTATTAAAAGCTGCCATTCTACGAGTTGTATAATCTGTTTGGCTTTCACCAGGCATCTGAGGATTGGTACGGTCATAATTCGTGAAAAATGCTGATCGGTTTTCATCTGCCCATTTGTTGGCCATAGCTTCAGATGTAACTGAAACTAATTGATTACCACTGGTTAGATTTTTCCCCATTAATTTAGATATAGCGGATGTTCCTGCGGCAACCAATGGACCTGTGTTTTGGATTCCAGGTACATTTTGAACAGCAGTACCTAACTCCCTCTCAAAAACATCCCTATCAACCAGACCTTCACCAAATGAATTAGCCGATACTATCCGCTGGCCCGCTTCCGCAAAAGCATTTTTTATTTCACCTTTTTTGTTATTAAATGCCTGCATTCTTCGATCTGCATAAGCTGTTTGACTTTCACCGACCATTTGTGGATTTTCCCGGTCATAATTAGCAAAGAATGAAGCCTGGTTTTTATCGGCCCATTTATTGGCCATGGCTTCAGTCGATGTAGCTACCAGCTGATTACCACTTATTACGTTTTTTTCTTTTAATTTGGAAATAGCGGAATTTCCTACGTCTATGAGCGAACGGGTATTTTGAATACCAGGAATTTTTTGAACAGCATTTCCTAATTGTGCAGTAAATGTATTTTTATCTATCGGTTCATTTCTATCAATCGCATTGGCAGATACTATGCGATTCCCTGCTTCCGCAAAAGCATTTTTCATCTCCGCTTTTTTGCTTTTAAATGCATTCATTCTTCTTCCCGCAAAGTCTGATGAACTTTCTCCTTCTTTTTGCGGGTATTCTTTTTCATAGTTTGCAAAAAATGCCGCTTGATTTTCATCCGCCCATCTATTAGCCATAGCTTCGGATGACGCAGCAACTAGTTGATTCCCACTGACCCGCGTTCCATCCTTGGATTTAGCTTGGGTAAATTTTGATTTTGCATCTTGGTAGAAACCTGCTCGTTTATTTTCTTTTATTTGGTTAAAGTGGGAGTCTAATTCTTTATCTGTTGCATCTGGGAATCTTTCACGTAACCCAGCTATGATTGATTGTCTATTTTCATCTGCCCAACTTGCTGTTTCTCGATCAGCTACTTCACTGGCGAAATTTTCTTCAAAGCCTTTATTATTTTTAAAAGGTAACGACTCAAGGGCCTCTTTACCTTTTTTATGCCTGGTTGCTAATCCTTGCAATCCAGCCATACCTGCCCGTCCAACTACTCCACCAATAACACCACCGGCTGCTAATCCTCCTGTTGCCCCCGCCATAGCACCAACGGGACCAAGAGGTGAACCTGCAACTGAACCGGCCATTCCAAAAACAGCTTTACCTGCTTTGCCCATTATGTCTCCTGCTTTAAGCATTTTTTCTGAAACAGGCGTAGATCCATCATCACTACCCGCATTTGCCCCTAATGTACTCTTTAATTCATTATTCCCAGGGGTGCTAGATGCTGTTGCTCCTTTACCATTTTTTATTCCGTTATAGCCTTCACGTAAGGCCCCCATTACGCTTTTACCATCTAACGCGCCCTTTATTGAACCATACATCCCTGCCAGCCCTGCCATTCCTAGCATTGAGCCAGCCTTAGCTAGACCCCCTTGCATATCTCCCCCGATATTCAATAATCGTCGTACTGATTCCGAAATTGGTATGAAGATAAGGTAGACAATAACAGTTTCAACAAATCCATTGCTTGTTGCGGAAATAACAGCAACAGTCCAAAATACAAAAGCATGGATTGCTTGGACAAATATGGAGCCAATCAGTTCTCTGAACCAAGCTCCTGTTAAGGATTTAAATTGAGGGTGCATCCAAAAAGCCATCATTAACGGGCCCATCCCCATTAAAATAAGGAGCGTCACCTTTCTCATGAGATAATAAAAATTGGCCCATAAGGATAGACCCAAAAGGATTAATTGTATAAATATATATCCTATGACACCCGATTCCTCTTCTGAACGTTCCTCTTGTAAACTATCTAAATTGCTTTCATAAGCACCGCTAAACATTCCTACGACACCCTGATTAATGGAAAACAATAAGTCATAAATGGTGGGAAGATTAACAAGAACGATGCCCACAATTAATAAGTCTTTAAAGAACTCTAACATTTCATTACGACGGCTAGGATTCAACGGAGCTCCCGATACTCGTATTCCTGATATAACAATCATAGCTACAATTACAAATCCAGCTAAGACGGTCATACTATAAAATAACGGGTTTAATGCGTCAGTTAAATCCGAGGGGTAGAAGCTACCCCAAACCAATTCCCCATCCTTTACTCGTCCAAAAACCAAATCCTTTAATTGTGAAAGTCCTAAAAAGGGTTCTATTAAACTTTTAAAAATAAACTGAATGATATCTTCAAATATGGATATCAATTTTTCCGAAACAATTTCAAACACACAGAGCCTCCCCCTTCTTAAATGTTAATAGTAGGCTTGCTGATTGAAGTTTTGACGTTTGCGATGTTCCTCCAGAACAGCGTTATTACTTTCAATAAAGACAAGTTCATCTTTTGATGGATCGGTTTGAATCCAAACGGAGGAGCGGCCTACACGTAAGATTCCTTCTCCTTTATCTGGGTTTTGGAATAACGTGTTTATTTCGCCTTGAGACAAGTCAAAATTTTCTTCAATATGCTTTAAATCAATTTTGTTTTGTTTTAAGAAGAAGAAGGTATGAGTGTTTTGAAGGACCCCCCTAGCCTTCTTTGATTCCAAGATACGGACGAAATCCTGTGATGCTATCCGTAAACCTGCATTTCGTTTTCGAGCACGACGTGCAACCTTCTCTGCAAATGAGACTGTTTGCTCTGAATCTACCAAAGTCCAAAATTCATCGGCATAAACTATTTTTTTCTTAGTCTCGTTATCTACATTTTTGACAAAGTATTCCCAAACATAGTTCAAAATGACGTGATAAGCAATTGGGCGAAGAAATCCTTCTTCCATTTGTGAAATATTAAAATTTACAAGTCTTGCCGTATGGAGATCAATAACTGCATCATCCCCAAGGTATGTCTGTCCGTCAAAAATAGGCTTTGAACCATCCCTTAAAAAAGGACGAATAGCTGCGATTAAACGCTCAGCATTGTATTCGTTTTTATAATGATCAACCAGGTATTTATATACGTCACTTAGGGTAGGTTCAGGTTTTCTTACCTTTGATTGAACAATTTTCTTATTGATTTCTTTAACCTTATTTTCATAAATAGAAGCGGGGTTAGTGGTGTATCCAAATTCTGCATAAAGATGTTTCATTGCTTCTTCAATATAATTTCGCTCAAATACGTTTAAGCCCTCATCCTCTTGATTTTTTCCACGACATAAAATATCGAAAAAGCCTAAAACTTCATTAATTTTTTCTCTAATTGGAACAAAGGAGATGTACTTCTTTCCATTCTTTTCAATAATTTCTCGTTCATCGGTGTCATCTAAAAGTTCTAACTCTTCATCTTTATCCTCATCTAATGGGATATTTGATACATTGATTGCTAGAGGATTTATTCGAATTTCACTTTCTTCGGATAAGTCTAGGCTAACACCGCCTAAGCGTTTAACAATTTTTACAAATTCACCTTCTACATCAATCAATCGTGAATAAACAGCTAGGCCGGTCGTTTCCCTCGCCAATAATAGCTTCATGGCTAATGATTTACCAGAACCTGATACCCCGAATATGGCCATATTATAGTTATCCGGTCGATTTTCATATGTACCGAAGGCATTGTAGAATTCTTTTTGGCCAGTAATTTTATTTTTTCCTATTGGTATCCCGCCGTTAAACTTACCGCTGCCTGAGATAAAAGGGGCAAAGGTTGTTAATGAGCGTCGGTCTAAATTACGTAAGCTATCTTTAATTTCATTTTGCGCAAGTGGGGTAATAGACCGTAATCCTTTTTTCACTCGTCCCCATGTAGAGACGAGTTTAAAAAACAAAGAGCTCATTTCATCCTCAATATACTCACTATATTTGTCTAATTCCCGCTCACTATCAGCATATAAAATGCCAAGAGTTCCGACATGATAAGAATCATTATCACTGAATTGGATCTCTTCCATAAGAATTTCGGTATCAGCGATTTTTGTTTGGTTATCTAATATTGAATCTTGATTTCCTCTTCGGGTTTGAAACGAAAGGTTTGATTTTAAAATGGTATTTTGTTTTTGTAACATTCTAATGGCATCATTTTTAGCGATTTTATGAATATCGAACATGACATCTATTTCACCACTTGCAATCAATGAATAGAGCCAATTCGTTTTCATTTTTCTGGGGTAACCATCTCTTGAAACATAAAACGGACGGAAATAGGTTTTTGTTCCTAAGGATTGTTTAATGATTCCATAGTCATCTGAAATGTTATGAATAGCGATTCCTTCCGGTGCTATAACATCCCATATAGTAGGTTTCATGTTAATCGGAAGGGCCTCTTCATTAATGGGTGCCTCTTCCTCGGTTCTAACTTGCTTGAGTTTCTTTTGCTTCCTGGTTTTGAACACTCTCTAATTCCCCCTTCACTCTAACAATGTGAGATGCTGATTGATCAGCTGTCACATAAAGCGCTAGCTGTTCTTGTTCCTCTATATCTTTGTACCGGTTTTTTACCGCTTTTCTTCGATTAAAGGCGTAATATAAAACTTCACCAATTCCGTCAGTGGTTAACATATGAACGTGCATATCCGCTTTTCGTAATTGAGATTTTGCGGTGGAAATACGGCGAAATAATTCATTAAACGCTTTATCAATAATTTTTTCTTCCAACTCCTCAGCATCATCCGCTTTAATATCTTTTGGCTCAATCTTGTAATCAAAAAGTAAGTATCGTTTCGTTTCGTATCGCGGTTGAGATAGCTGCCATGCCATTAAATCACGAATCATATTCTGACCAAACTCAAAGGCAAGGGGATGTAAATCGTCTTCTTGCTCCATAACTTTTCTGATATCCTGAATAGGATCCGTTAAATCAATAAAACGGTTTTGAAGATATATCCGAACGGGATAAGTAATTTGAGCAAGCCACGTTTCAAAAACTGCATCTATTCCTTCTTGCTCTGTCTGATCAAGTAAGAAATAATTAACTGGTTCGACCTCCGCAATCATCGTAAAGGTATTGTCATTATGACGAACCATGTGGTTTTCAATTGTTTGAACATGAGGAAACAACTCTTTAAATGGAGCAGCTTCCTCTACATCTAATGGATTTTGACCATTTTTATTTTTCTTTGACTTCCTCTTGGTGACTGGTACCGTTGAGGGGATATTAGTCTTTTTTTTCTCAGACCATGGAAGAATGGGCTCTTTTAAAATAATCCGAGAAATAATGTAAATAACTAAGCCTACTACTAATAAAAAAATTATATCTTTCAATCGTTTTCTCCCCTTTCTTAATAGTTCTAGTCCCCTTTTCGCCAACTGCCATATTGTGTTTTCCTTTGAAACCGGATGTAATAGTAATAATCTCGATTCATGTTATATTTTTGGACTTTTGTAAAACCTAAAAATAAAACAATTGCTACCGTGGGAGCGGCTGCAAATAATGCCATTAGAGCACCTATGATCCATCCCGCTCCGGAAAACAACTTGAATACAACAGGTACATATGAATAAAGGATTAACCCCCCTACCGCTAGATAGGTAAGTTGACGTTTCGAAAGAATACCTAATATTTCTTTTTGTTCACTAGACATATCTATTGGTACTTTTTCAATTCTCACTTTTTTTGATCCCCTTCCTAACTATTTGAAAGAAAAACACCTTCTTTTACTTTGAGGAAAGAAGGTGTTCTTCGGAATGTTGTATAATGCCGGGGGACTGTACTAGAGGATTAACTGTTTCCTCCTAGTCCTGTTGCCCATCCAGCTATGTCGTAAGCTTTAAAAATAATATAAGCTCCGACTAAAACAAGACTTAGTTTAATAAATCCTTCTGTTCGCTTTTGTGGATTTCCACCGCTTCCGGCAAGTGTCATTCCACCCCATACCAACATGCCAACAATCCAGAATCCGCCAAGGGCCATTACGAAATAAACTACATTGTTTAAATCGCCATAGATCCCACTCATATCTCCGGTGTTTTTAATTCCAGATTCTTTAAGGGCATTTGATACGTTGGCACTACTAGCGGCTGCTGACTTTACATTCATGGCCATAACAGCTATAAATGCTGCCATTGTACCGATTAGGCTTTTTGCCCATTTCTTCATGTACTGCACCTCCAAAAATGTATACATGTTTGAAGGGTTTTTCTAAAACGAAAAAACCCCACTCTATACACGATGAACAGCACAAAAAATGCATTCATGTACAGAGTGGGGTATTCCCATTTCCATTTTATTTAATTTTATTTGCTACTTGTTACCATCATAATCAAAAGTAAGAGAGTCCGCAAGTGATTTTTATGGAATTTCCCCTTCACCCTATTATGTTAATAAAAAGTTTGCCGACTCTGGGGCCGGCAATTAAAAACGTTTTAAATGGGCAACAATGGATTGTTGCACTTTAATTGAATTCCCTTCTCTTTTTACATTTTCTATAAAATCCAAATATACGATTGCAATTAACTCTTCCACTGATAAATCCATCCCTTTTAGGTGAATATCAAGATCATGTATTAATACTTCTCCCCTTAATATCTCTGATTCTCGCATTCTTATTGATAAATAGGCTTTTTTCTCATCATCATCTTCTGAATATTCTTCTTCAATTGTTTCGAATTCGAATACATGAGTTGTTAAAGGTTTCATGATCCGCTTTTGTTTGACTTTTTTAGAGAAGTATTTTCTTTTACCATTTATTAAGTAAGTAGCAATTTGTTCGGTTTTAGCTCCCTTTTTTATTTGGGTAAGAAAATCATCATATAGCATGTACAATAAAAAGGCTATATCGAAATCAAAGGGGACCTCGTCCTCAAAATTATCTCGTAGGTCATCAATAAATACCTTTCCTCTTAAATAATCATAATATGGGATTACAGCTGTAATATACTTACGGTTTGAAAATAACTGTCGAATAAACCCTTTTGGTTCTGTAAAGCCAAATATTTTGTCTTGGAGGATATTCAAACCACTATAAGACCTTTTCAAGCGATCCCTCTCCTTCCAACCATTTTAAAACGGACTGTATGATAAAAAATACTGTTTTACGTTCCGATATACTTTTTCGAACTGAATATCCATGCGGTCCACCGATTTCCTCGTATTCTAACTCAAGAATATTTGTATGCATGTAACTTTTCGTATCAGTGTATTCAAAATCCCAGCACAGAATGTTATCGTGTTGAAGGCCGAACCTTAATAATTGGTTATTAAATTTAGTTTGAGTCAAAGGAGCTTTTCCTAAATCCCTGTTTATTCGTGCAGCTTGCTTACAATAGCTTTTTAATTTCATTTGCATAGGTATAGTAACTGGGAATTTAGTGGGGTGTGTTTTATCTTTTCTTTGTACTCGCGTTCTCTTTTTTACTTGTTTCTCTTTTTCATAAATTGTTTTTTTGTTTGTTATATCTGAATTATTAAATAGAGGATTAATATAGCTCACATACGTCCCTCCTACCCTATTTTTCAATTTATCTCATGGTCATTTTTCCACTTTTCCACTCGTAATAGATATATAGTGGGGAAGGACAAGCTTTAGAACTTATATTTGTATATTTTTATATAAAACTGTTAATAATGTGCCTAAGAAAATAGGTGAAGGGATGAAAATAAATGAAGAAAAAAAATAAAGAAAAGGATTTAAAACTCATTAAATCTGCTGCAGCAAAAGCCAAAAAAGCTGGGGTTAAATTAGTTAGTGTAAAGGTTAAGTAACATGTGGGGTCTCCATATTTTCAGGAACCTTTTATTGTATTTCTAAATAAAATCACAGCCGATGCTTCTTGAAAACATCGGCTTTTTTTATTTAAAATGCAATGCAAAATGGTTTTTGTATTAAGTGGTTACTGACTGTAACCATGTAGGAAAAGGGATCCCACTGATATCCTATCCTTTAAATAAAATTTCCCTTTTTACCTTTGTTGGGCGATGTTGTTCGTGAAGGTATTCCTGCTTGCTTTAACATGGATTAAAGTTGTCCGAATAACCTTTATCTTTATAATCATTCAACAGTTAGGTATGGTGTAAGTGTCCTTGCATCATTACTGCTAACTAATGGCGCTGATGTTATAAATACTTCGACTTCAATATTCCCAAATGTGTTCTCTATTTTATAATAATCAAATTGAGCACCACGATCTGGAAAATCCTCTCCTAACTGTTTCTCTTTAACAATCCCCAAATGTAATGTTTCCCTAAAACTATATTTTTCCATAAGGTTGATTACTGCTGATTGCGATAATCTTAAAATCGTGTCTCTAGTTGGATACCCAATACTAGTGTAGTGTTCCTCTGTGGAATCCAAGGAACTAATTTGATCTGGATAATGATTTTCCCTGGAAGCCACAATCCTAATGGCATAAATAACATGAAACTGATCGATTTCATTGTTGAGATTATTCACCTATACCACTCCTTTCCTTTTAATCATCTTCTCTCTTATTTCCATTTGATACCATTCATATTTTCGCTGATTTTGCTTTTTCTTGATATTGGCCTATGATCGATTCTTTTTGTTCCAGTTGATCCCCGATATTTCTTTGGCAGCATGGTCCTTAATATAAATTTTAATGGATTGGAATTCGCAAATAGCGACTGCCTTCTCAAACCATTCTTTCGCTGATTCTCCGCTGTTTTCAATCATCATTTTTACCTTGTTAACCTAAAAAAACTTATTTATCAATAGGTTAACCAGTTAACTAAGTTACCCAATTATATCATTTCATTGGTAAATGCAATAAAAAAAGGATAGCCGAATAGCTACCCTAATGTTATAAAATTTTAAAATAGACGCTTTAAAGTCGGTGATCGACGATTTATTAAAACATCGTCAATTCCCTTGCCGTCTTCCGGATTCCATAAAACAACGTTTGCTGTAAATCCATTATTTTTCAACTCTAAAGCTAATTGTTTTAAGTGAAAAGCTACTTTAGGATTTTCCATCGCATCCATATCAAATGCAATATTTATAAGATTAGTTTCCATTGTTTTTAATAATGGAATAACACTTCGCCATGTGTTTACACCAGGAATGGCCAAAATGGTACTTCCTATCTCCTTTAATTCCTTTTCAGTATAAACCTTTGCAATATGTTCAGCTGCAATATCAGCTTTTAAAGCTCCCTCGGTAATCCATACTGAAGAAGCTTTATGAGTTTTCCCTTTTTCCCACAACTCAAGTTCTTTAGTTGGCAAAGCCACATGAACAGGTAACGGATTCCCTGCGCCTGTTCCATTTTTCTTATTTGCTGAGGATAGCCAAAAATATCTTTTTCCTTTCACCATCTTCACAAACCCATAACCACCATCATTGAAAACCGAATGGGTTCTACCTAAAGGAATTTCTACCTCATCAATAACTTCTTCATTCACTAGGATTTGAACAAGGGGATAGTCCTTTATCCGGGCTTTTAACCCTTTAATCGACCCTGGATTAATTTCTAAATCAGGTGGAGGATTATCAATTCTTGTTTGAAATCCGATAATTTGGTTGTATTGATTTCTATAGGGAATAAGGATACCTTCTCTTCCCGAAATCGACCAGCTGTATTCGTTCTCAAAAAGTCCTGGTACTCCTTTAAAATCAGCCATTCCTAACATTTGATGTAATTCATTAACGGTGTTCCAGGGCTTTACTGGAAAGGAACGGTATTGTCTTGTATATATTTCTTTATCAGACATTTGCCGAGATGGACTTGTAAGATGGTCATAATGTGCATCCGATAATACAATGCAGTCTAATAAGGTCCTATATACATAGTCTAGGACTTCAGAGTTTTCTTTAGGATTACCTTCAATAAACTCTTGATTAGATAAATCCACTGGTTCTCTGATTTGGTCTTGTGTTAACGAATGTACCCAAGAAGGAAAGCTTTTAGAAAATTGCACTTCACTTTCCATTCTGATACATACGACGGTATCCCCTTTTTCATTAATCATGCATCCGCCTCTTTTTTGACAGATTGGGCACGTTTCTCGATAGTATTCAAACCACCCTTTTAAACGTGTTCTGCGTAAATTGGACATTTTATCCCCCCTCTTATGATTTTGTTAAATCACCCTTGTGAATTTTTTACTTAATGGAGGCATCACTGTAATTACCACAAAATGGTCCTCCGCCATATCCCTCCCAATTACTGCTGCAATCGGCAGTTGATCCGTATCTAGTCCTTCAATTACAATCCGTACTTTCTGCCGTTTAATCTGTGTTTCTACCTTTTCTCCACTCATAATGCAAGAAATAATATCCCGCTTCGTATACCCACGTTTGTCCATACGAAATCTCGCGTGATCTGACAAACGTAATTTCCCTGTCATGAGTGCTTTTTTGACCTTTTTAATATCCACTTATCTGCACCTCCTTTTTTAATAAACAAAAAAAGCGGCCCCAGACACTGTTGTTTATCCGTAAAAGGACATTCACACATAGTCTAAGAGACCGCTTTATTAATCACCGCAGGCGAAATACGCCGCAAAAATAATAAAAAAATTATCACTATTAATAGCCTATCATGTGTATCTTAAACCTTCAATATTTTTAACAATTTGGTCCACCATGGTTTTTTTTCCTCAAAATAGGGATTAGGTGTAAAATCCTCCCCAAATAAATGTTTAGTTAAATCGGTAAAAGGCTGTTCTAACTTATCAGATACAGATTCGATAAAATAGAGTGGTATAGATTCATAGTAGTTTCTCATGACTTCTTCGTGCAATGCCGGTACTTTTGTAAGGAGAGGTAAATCTAATGTTTTTGCTAATCGCTTTGCTTGTGAAAAAGAAAATGTTTTATTAAAGACCATAAATAACGGGAGGTTGTACTGTTTTCTTAGAACTTGAATATATCCTTCCCAGCTCAGCATCTCTTGATATGCATCATCTGCAATTATCCAAAGCTCATCTAAAAAATGAAGGGTGTCCAGGGTATATGTAGACATCTTTCCCGTTGGCAAATCAACAAGGGTAACATCAATAATTTTAGTGGTAGTCATATATGACTCTAAAGACATGGTATCCCAGACAAACTTTGAATCATCATGGTCTAAGGGTAAAAATTTCACATTATGAAATGTCCAATCCGTATTTTCGGTTATACCATCTAATTGAATAGCCTTTGCGTAACTAGTCCAATTTTCAGGAACTTTAGTATACTGTTTCAACCAATCTATTAAAGCCTTTTGTTCAGTTAATCCCTCTAATACAGCAGTATAAATACGGTTTTTCGCTAGGTGGAAAGAAAAATTTACAGTGAAGGTAGTTACCCCAATTCGATGAAGGGGGGACCATACACCAATCATTTTATGACTATCCCATTTTTGTCTGGAAAAGATTTGCTTTTGTAAATTTCTTGACCGAATGTAATACGGATTTTCTTGATACTTAATTGAATGATTTTTAAGTGATTCTCTATCTAATTCATTAGTTTTCGTTTCACTCTGAACAATTTCATTCGGTTGCTTAGGTTTAACCTGAGGAGATGCACCATTTTGTAAATCAATGGATTTCCCGATATTTAACTCATGAATAGCTGGGGAAGGCGGAATATTAACTGATTCTTGTTTAATTTGTATATTTTTTCCGTTTCCTTCTATATTTTGTTTATCTGTTTTTACAGTATTTTGATTTTTCTCCCCTAATTCACTTTTTTGAAGTTCACCTTCTTTCTTATCCTTTTTACTTTCATTCTTTGGCTTTATTATTCTATCTATAAACAGTTGAAAATTTGAATAATTTCCCTTCAAACACTCAATCAATTCTTCGTATGTTTTAAGCTCGCAAACAGTAAATTCATCTGACACTACATATCGAGAATCAGGTGAAATCCATAAAATAAGTGCATGTTTTAGATTTTTCTTTTGTAATTTTAAAAACGGTTCTTCTCCATCGAATAAAAACAGCGTGAGATCTTCAAAGGAGTATTTCTTAAACCAATCAATATATTCTTGAATCGTATTTACAAAAGAAACATTCAAGTTAATATTTGATAACCACTCTTCGATTTCTTCCTTTTTCAAGTAGGCTGGTCTTTTTGTTAGAAAGACAATGCATTCCTTACCCATTTAATCACAACCCCTTTATTTGCTTCTTTAGGTACAGATTAATACGGTCACGAAATGTCTTAGAAAAAGGAGCCCACCCGTTAATGACACTTTCTACATATCCCGGTGAATAACCGATTTCTTGCGCAAATTGATACTGCCGAATTCCCAACTTTCGTATTAAGAGCACAACCCGATCCGCATCATTTTCTATTTGTATATCTGATAATTTTGTGATCAAATTCTTTTCTCCTTTCAAAAAAATAAAAAAGCCCATACCTATCCATAAAAAAATGGACTGAGTATGAGCAGTGCTTGCTTTAAATATGAGATTATAAATATATGTTCACTATACCATAGTAATCCCATTAATGAGAAGATTTTCTTCCATTTACAAATAACTTCAGCTATACTTTAAGTAGATTATTCTTTTTTTATTTTAGGCGACACATCGTGTCTGCGGTGATAACAAAAATAAGCCTTTGGGCTGTTTGAGAAACATAGTGATATACTATGCCGACCAAACATGCTCAAAGGCTTTTTTGCGTTTTCTTGACTAAGAATAATCAAAAAAACTTTGAGAAAGGGTGCTAAGAGTGACGAATACAAATTGTAGCGTCAGTAGTAAAGAACTATTGGAGGATTTAGCTGTTCCCTTTGCTCCAAAAGATATTGAATGGAGAGTCCAAAGTGCAGCAAGAGGACAGAATGGGACACGCCTATTAGTTTTACCTTACATTGAATCACGAGCTGTAATGGCCCGACTTGATGAAGTCTGCGGTGCGTTCTGGCAATCAGATTTTGAAAAAATTCTCGTTGGAAACAAAGAGGCTTTTCAATGCCGCCTATCGATCAAAATTGGTGATGAGTGGATTACGAGAACTGATGCAGCCGAAATTAGTGATTTTGAAAGTGTTAAAGGTGGACATTCAAATGCCTTAAAGCGGGCAGGAGTTCAATGGGGAATCGGAAGATATTTGTATGACCTTCCCTCTTTTTGGGTTGAATTGAAGCAACAAGGAGAGCATAGGGTTTTTGGAAATTTTAAAATATCCGGTCAACAACAGCAATTAAAAGGATATTTTGACACCCCTCCTCTACCTAGTTGGGCATTGCCAGCTGAGTATCAGAAACAAAAACCGCAAAACGTTGATAAACAGACTGGCCAGGGAAAACAACAAAAACATCAAAAGCCTAGTCAGCAACAAGGACAACCAACCCAAGAGCCTAATCAGGCGGAACAGCAAAAAAGTGCTCTACAGTATGTTAAAGGAATATTACAAGCACTTCACGTTCCGATTAATTATGTTCCAGAGTTATTAAAAAGAGCGAGCGGGTCAACGGTTCCTTTAGAAAAAGCAAAAGTTGAGGATTTGAAAAAATTGTATTATGTCCTGGAGCCTGTACACAAGTATGTTTCCGAATGTAGGAATTACGGTATGGGTGAGAGAGAAATGACCTATTATTCTCAAATCACCTTGAAAATTAAAATAGAGAGCATTCAGTATCTTTATTTCAGGATGACGAGTGAGATTTGTGAAGAAACACTTAAGCTTGTACGCGAAGATTATGGGAAACGTGCGGTTTAAGTAGAGTGAACACGATGAAATCAGTAGATTTTATTCTTACTGTTTTTATCGTGTTTTTTAATTACTAAACAATCAGCTATTTCTAATAGCCATGAGAGGAGAAAAAATTATGAAATTTTTATTATCAAGCGAAATAGTACAAGAGGCTATGGCCAAAATTGATAGAGTTTTAAAAGCAAAAAGCTCAATACCTATATTGTCAGGGGTATTATTCGAAGCTAAAGAGAATTGTATTTTACTAACTGCTAGCGATGGAACCGAAAGCATTATTCATCGCATCCCTGTTGAAGATGGCGCAGCCATTATAGAAAAAGAAGGGGCTTCGGTTTTTTCTAAAGATTGTCTTGACGTTGTAAAGAAACTAAAGGGATTAATCAGCTTTGAAACAGAGGGACATCTTTTAAACATTACTCAGGAAAAAACAAAACTTGAATTTTCTACAATGGATCCAACAGAGTACCCAAAGATTGCTATGGAACAAGGCTCTCAGCCAATCACATTCTCTGGGAAAGAATTTGGTGAAATAGTCAGTAAAACAGCATTTGCTGTAGCCACATCTGAGGTTCGACCGATTTTACAAGGCGTGAATATGACTTTTAGTGAGAATGGAAATGTATTCTCTTCCACAGATAGTCATCGTTTAGCCCAAGTAAAATCCGGATCGTTTCTAGGAGATATTAACATTACTGTACCTGCTAAAACGTTAGTTAATGCAGTAAAATCTTTTGACTTATCAAGTGATGTTATATTGTTTCCTTCGGATGTTAATGTCGCTTTTGCCAACCGAAATACCATCTTTTACTCTCGGTTACTAGAAGGTGCGTATCCGGACACGTCGCGATTAATTCCTCAAGAGTTTGATTCCAATTTAGTCTTAAATAAAAAAGAATTTCAGGAATCATTAGAACTCTTAATGCTCATGACAAAAAATGATGTTTGTAAGGCTAAAGGTAGATGGATTATTCGTTGAAATTATAGCGGTAGAGGACCTGTCCAAGGGCTCACGTCAGATTGCCTTCGAATCCTATGATGGAGATGAAAACTTTGTAATAAGTTTTTCAGCAAAGTTTGTGTCGGAAGCTCTTAAAACCATGGAATCAACTAGCATATCCATTGGATTTAACGGGAACATGAGACCATTTGTTATTAGACCTGTCGAAGAAAATCCGTCTGAATTACAACTTGTGCTGCCGGTCCGTATGGTTTAGTAACAATAATTAAAATGATGAGCGTGATTTGGTTTTCACGTTTCACTGAGGAGAGAAATATGAATTTTGACTTTGAGTATTTTAATAAACAAATTGAGTCACAGAAAATGGAGATTGTGAACAAACATCATTCCACAAATTATATTCTTATGGTGTTAATCAATTGTTTACCCATCCACCAAATTAACTTTGAAGCATTCGATGAAGATGATGTGATAGATATCTATACTTTATTAGATGAGTCTATAACAAATGAAAATACGGATGGAGAGATCTCTTTAGATCCTAACCATCCATACACTCGCATGATTGCGCTGAGAAGTAAAATTTTCGAAATGGAGAATATAGAAAAATTTAGACCACCTTCTCCATTCTCTTTTTTGTGAGGTGTTTTTCATGGAGACAATGGATGATGTATATGCATGCAAAGAGATATTAAACAACATTCTTCTTCTAAAGGTAGCTCATAGAGCGGGAGTTGATATGAATGTCTTTCATAGCTATATACCTAATGAATTTTATGGTTTTGACCTATCATGGGGTTTATTTGCAACAGCAATTACTAATCTTTTTGAACAAAGCGATTTTATTGCCCCCTATGATGATGATGACGAGGTAATAGAAATAAAGAATTATTGGTTAAAGCTAGCAAACCAAGAGAGTCAAGATGAATATAAAGGCCTAGTTGTTATTCTAGATGATCGTATTCCCCTATTCGAAGATTCCTATATCGGTGGATATACAATAAGCGACTGGTATACAGGATATGCTGAAATCCACTCGATTGAAAAAGGGATTGTCATCGAATATGACGAGGAAGACGGTGCTATAGACTGGACCGACGTCTTTGCTTTTTTAGTCCAGGTTCTTCAACAAGGGAATAGAAACAAGGAGGATTTAACGAATGAAGTGGCAGTTTGAAATTTCGGATTGTCCAGAGAATAGCGTCTATCCAGTTGTTGCTTATTCAATTAATGACAGTGGTGTTAGACGGGGCCCGTATTATTTAAGTACTGAGAGCTTAAAACAAGCCTTAGACAAGGAGCCCGAAAATTTACTGGATGCAGACGATATTTGGAGTAATGAGAATAGTACACCTCCTCTACCTTTCGGAACGATACGCTATTCAGCAAATGGATCCAAATCAAGGGAACGTGTAACGATAGAGATCCCACAAAAACAATGGGAAATTCGCTATGGGGATAAAGAACATGATTACTTTAGTATTGGTTTCCCAAGAATGATTGTTCAATATCTTGTTGCGAATAACTCAGATAAAAAAGTGATTAAGGAAATGCGAATCTATGCGGTGTTAAATAATAATCAACCTATTACAGATGATACAGACATTTATGTTTTTCCTTATCCGAATGTAGGAAAATCAAATGGAATTGTCTGCTGGGGGCAAAATGAACGACTAGAATTAAGCTCGCTTATTGAATTGGAAAGAGCTTTCAGATGGTTTGTTGCTGCTCCATTTAATGAAGATCATGGTGTGAGAACAACATTGGGTATTGGCCGATTTCAAAAATTAATTGAGGTTATCAAAGACCAACCCTTTAATGATGATTGGCTAATGCCATTAAATAAAAAGTACAGTGAGTTATTTAATTAAAATAAATAAACTTTTTAGGAGAGGTAATTATGACTAACAATATTCAAACGGATATTTTCTCTATGTTCGGATTAATTGATGAGAAGGAAGACAAGAGAAAGTTAGAGGAAGCAGAACGAAAGAAGAAAGCAGAAGAGGAACGCAAAACGAAAATGGAAGAAATTCGTCAAAAAGCTAATGAAGCTAATTCAAAAAAGGCAGAGAAGAATGATGGAAAAAAGACGGAGCCCGAAAAATTTGATGTAAATGAAGAAACAGTTATCCGTTATTATGGAGAATCTTTTGAAATTACATCTTATTTTACTCCAGAGGAAATCGTAGAAGGTTTACTCATCAAGAAAAGAGATGGGGAGACTGAACGTAAGCCATTAGAGCCAGAAATGCTGCGAAAACGAATGGAAAAGGATTTTCCCGAGCTTGTAAAAGACCATACAGAAATGGTTTTCCTAAAAGCCAAAAACATCATTGTTCCAACAATGAAGGCAAAGAAAAAAGGAAATTGTATGGAGGCGTCATCAATAGATGACGCTTTTCCATTTCCTAAAATTCCTTTTAATATTTTAAAAGATTTTATTTCTGTTGCTCGATTATATGGAGAGTTTTATTTGGAGGTCCATGCGGATCTCTATTATCATTTTAAACAGGAAAAATTCTTATTAGACTTCCCTAAACAGACAGTTAATTCATATTGGGCAGAAGTTATTGAGGACTCACAAAATATTGCTGAGAAATTTGTAGATGCTGCTAAGATTTTAGAAATTCACTCGCATCATTTCATGTCCCCTTACCCATCTGAACAGGATAACAATTCAGAACGGGTTCCGGGGATGTATTATGCAATAGTGGGTAGAGTTAATGAATTCTTTCCTCAACTCTTTTTAAGAAAGTTTATTTCTGAGGAAAAAGGTCACCTGAAGTTACCAATAGAACATGCTTTTGAATACCCATTCTTGGAATTGCCAAATAACTTTGATACTAATGTAATCGAGGTGGGTTTCTAATGACAATTAGTATATTAACTGCAGGTAAACAAGATTGGTATGACTATGAGCGAATTTTCCCGTTTATTTGCCAAATAGGCACGGGTGGGACAGGAGGCTATCTAGTCCAACATATTGGGCAACTTCTAGGAACATCAGGGATATCTTCGGCATATGTAATTGCAGATCCTGACGTGATAGAGGAGAAAAATTTAGGAAATCAATTGTTTTTACCACAAGAAGTTGGATTAAAAAAAGCTGATGTACTTGCAAGTCGTTATTCGGCTGCATATGGGCTTGATATAGGTGTTTATAGCGATTCATATATAGAATCTATCGATCACTTAAAGAGCTTGTTCTCGACCGAATATATGAGTTCTGGAGTGGATATGCATAGAACTCTCTTACTTCCCATTCTTATAGGTTCTGTTGATAATAATTTTACTCGTCGTATTATGCATGAGCTTTTTTCTAATATGAAAACATGCATATATATTGATGCCGGAAATGAAAATATTCAGGTTCCTTCAGACTGGAGAACTAGACCTAAAAATGAATGGAATGAAAAAGAGATTGAGGCTTATAAGAATAGTGGATGGAGCGGCCAAGTGGTAACGGGAGTAAATTTAAACTTGTTTAAACAAGCTCCGGTTGCAGAGGTATTTCCAGATATATTAACAGATGAAGATGGATTAAGACCAAGTGAGTTATCATGTACTGAATTAGCTGCATCTGAACCACAAAGATTAATTGTAAACAAATTTGCGGCTTTAGCCATAACAAATATCCTTACAGAAATTATCGAAGAAATGACCGTCAGTACACATATCACCTTTTTCCATGCAAAAAAAGGATATATGCGAAGTGTACCTTCTAATGATAAAAGTTGCGATTTAGAATGAGAATGTTTTTAAAAAAGAAAGGGATAGCTTTATGGTTGCATAAATCTATCCCTTTTTGTTTCAATTCTTTTAAAGAAGGTATTTAATACCAGTTATTATCCGTTGATTATTTATTTAAATTAACTTAATTATTAAATATTAAGAGAATTCAATATTTAATAACGTCCCTTAACATTAATACTAAAAACTATTAGAACCAGTAGTTTCATGTTAACAAATTGAGGATGGACTTAAATAATATTCCTCTAAAATTCTTAAAGATTATTAATTTCTTCCATGTGATGACAAGCTGCTTTGTGTCCATCTTTTATATAATTTGAACTTCTTAACTCAGGCTCCTCTTTTTTACACAAATCTGTGGAAAAAGGGCAACGCGTATGGAAACGGCAACCTTGCGGTGGATCAATTGGTGAAGGAATGTCTCCTTCCAATATAACTTGTTCCTCTCTTTTTTTAGGATTAGGTATTGGAATAGCAGAGAGTAATGTTTTGGTATATGGATGTTGAGGATTATCGAATAATGATTTCTTACTTCCTATTTCCATAATTTTACCCAGATACATGACTATAATATTATCTGATATATGTCGAACTACACCAAGATCGTGAGAAATAAATAAAAAGGTTAGTTGATAATTAGACTGAAGTCTCTTCAATAGATTCAGAATCTGAGCTTGAATAGATACGTCCAAAGCAGATACAGCTTCATCACATACAATTAATTCTGGGTTAACAGACAAAGCCCTGGCAATTCCAATTCTTTGACGTTGTCCTCCACTAAACTGATGGGGATATCGATCAATTTGATCGGGGCTTAGCCCTACTATTTCCATTAATTCTTTAACTTTGGTTTCTCTATCTTGTTTGAACCCAATATTTTGGATAGCTAAAGCCTCTTCAAGAATTTGTCCAACAGTATAACGAGGGTTCAAAGAAGCAAAGGGGTCCTGAAATATAATCTGCAAACTTTTTCTTTTTCTGCGCATTTCGCTTTTACTTAATTGGCACAAGTTTTCGCCGTTAAATACAACTTCGCCAGAAGTCGGATCATCAAGACGCAAAATAGCTCGTCCAGTCGTTGATTTCCCACATCCAGATTCTCCTACTATACTAACGGTCTCCCCTTTATTAATATGAAAGCTTATATCATCTACTGCCTTAACATAGTTTATAGTTTTTCCAAAAATACCACTTTTTATAGGAAAGTATTTTTTCAGGTTCTTAACCTCTAGAAGCGGTTGTACCATATTTTACTCTCACCTCCGGATCTCCATCCCATTCCTTGTTATATATCCAGCATCTTACTTCGCCTTGATGATCTGAATCTATTCTATTGGGTTTCTCTAATTTTGGGAGGCGTTCCCTACAAATATTACTAGCATACTGACACCTTGGGGCAAACGTACAACCGACTGGCCTATTGAATGGATCGGGTACCATACCTGGGATTACCTCTAAATCCCCATCAATATCTATATCATGGCGTGGAAGAGAATTTAATAATCCAACAGTATATGGGTGCTTAGGTGATTCATATAATGATTCCACATCTGCCCTTTCCACTATCTTTCCAGCATACATTACTGCAACTTCGTCACATATCTCAGCAACAACACCTAGGTCATGAGTGATAAGTAGTATTCCCATATTGAATTGCCTTTGCAAATTTTTCATCAATTTTAAAATTTGGGCCTGAATAGTTACATCTAAGGCAGTGGTTGGTTCATCAGCAATTAGTATTTCTGGTCTGCAAGCGAGTGCCATAGCGATCATTACTCGCTGACGCATTCCACCGGATAATTCAAAGGGATATTGTTTTGCTCGTTTCTCAGGAGAAGGAATCCCAA
Source organism: Cytobacillus sp. MT66 (assembly GCF_058792595.1). Taxonomy (NCBI): domain Bacteria; kingdom Bacillati; phylum Bacillota; class Bacilli; order Caryophanales; family Bacillaceae; genus Cytobacillus; species Cytobacillus sp. MT66. The sequence goes on along the minus strand of NZ_JBXAFB010000008.1, from coordinate 160,995 downwards.
CTAATTTTAGCATTTCAATAGTCTGTTTCCATGCCTCTTTCTTATTTACTTTCTCGTGGATTTGATAAGCTTCAGCAATCTGATCCCCTACCGTAAAGACAGGGTTTAAGGATGTCATTGGCTCCTGAAAAATCATTGAAACTTTTTTACCTCTAATAGAATCCATTTCAGATTTACTTTTTTTTAATAAATCTTCACCATTAAAAATTACTTTACCACCGATAATTTTACCTGGATATTGAAGCAATTGCATAATAGAGAACGATGTAATACTTTTACCTGACCCTGATTCCCCAACCAATCCTAGCGTCCTGTTACCACGAATACATAGATCTATGCCATCAACAGCTTTTACTTCACCATCCGGTGTTAAAAATGAAGTCTGTAGGTTTTGTATTTCCAAGAATGCATGTTGTATTTGTCTCATTGTACATCCCCTTTCTAAATCTGAATTAATTAATCTAGTTGAATCCTCTTATTAATAATTCGATATAATATATCTACTGCAAGGTTAACTAATACAAAGCAAAGGGCCATTATAATAATTGTGCCTTGTACGACGGGGAAATCTCGGGCATTAATTGCATCTACTATCAAGCGTCCCATGCCATTTATACTAAATACAGTTTCTGTTAAGATGGCCCCACCTAAAAAATGCCCAAATTGTAAACCTATTACAGTTACAACAGAAATTAATGCATTTCGAAGTGCATGTTTATAAATAACCCAAGGTTCCTTTACTCCTTTGGCTCTAGCGGTTCGAATATAATCTTGGTGTAGAGTATCCAACATGCTGGATCTTGTCATCCGTGCAATTATGGCTACACCTGCAGTCCCCATAGTTATTGCTGGCATTATAATCTGCTGCCATGATCCCCATCCAGAGGTCGGTAATATTCCTAATTTAATAGAGAAAAAATACATAAGCAAGAGACCAAGCCAGAAGTTAGGTATAGACATTCCAAATATAGAAAAGAACATCATTCCAGTATCAGCATATGAGCGTTGTTTTGTGGCTGCGATAATTCCCGAAAGAATACCAAAAATAATACTCACTACGATACTCCATATAGCTAGCTGTATTGTAATCCAAAAACGTGGTGCTATTATTTCCATTACTGGCTGGCCAGTTCGTATTGACTCACCAAGTTCTAAAGAAACCAAGTTTTTTAGAAAAGTAGCATATTGGACAGGTAATGATTCATTTAACCCTAATTTTTCTCTCATTTGTTCAACCTGAACAGGGTCTGCAGATTCGCCTGCTAACACTAATGCAGGGTCACCGGGGACAATATGCAGGGTTAAAAAGGCTATTAATGTTACCCCAAAAATAACGGGTATGATTTGAATTAACCGTCTAATTATGTATATGTGCATAATATCCCCCTCTAATTTCCTTTATTTCGTGGATCTAAGATATCTCGTAGTCCATCTCCAAATAGGTTAAACCCTAACACAAAGAGCATAATAGCAATACCAGGAAAAATGGTTAAGTGTGGAGAATCCCACATATAATCGCGCCCGTCACTGAGCATAGCCCCCCATTCAGGTGTCGGTGGTTGTGCTCCTAACCCTATAAACGAAAGTCCTGCTGCATTTAAAATAGATGATGCTACTTGTAATGTTGCTAATACAATTACGGGTGAAGTAATATTCGGCAATATGTGCTGAAATATAATTTTTCTGTCTCTAGCACCAAGGGCACGTATGGCTTCTACATATTCTAATTTTCGGGCTTCGAGTGTAGACCCACGAACAATCCTTGCAAATACTGGAACATTGTAAATAACTAAAGCTATAATGACATTATTTAAGCTTGGACCCAATGCACTGACGATAGCCAATGCTAGTAATATGCCTGGGAATGCAAGCAATATATCTGCTATACGCATAATAATAGTATCTACTAAATTTCCATAATAACCTGCTAAAATACCAAAAAAGATACCGATAATTGCTCCGATCCCAACAGACACTACACCAACATATATGGTTAATTTTGCTCCCGCAAGAATTCGACTAAATATATCCCTACCGTTGTTGTCGGTTCCAAACCAATGTTCACTGGAGGGAACTGCAAAGCGATTTAACATATTTATTTCGGTTGGACTGTGTGGCATTATTAATGGTGCAATAAAGGCAATAATAAAAAAGAATAAAATAATACTTCCTCCAAACAAGGATGACTTATTGTTTAGTAGTTTGTTTGAGAAGGTTTTCCATTTACTTTTTTTGGGTACCTGGATAATATCCGTAGTCTTCGTTTCAATCGCAGAGCTCAATGTTTTCACCCTTTCTCTATTATTAAAATAAAGTCCCCCTTAAAGGGAGACTTTGCTTTGCTCATATCTTGATATGTTCGTGTCGTATGATCCACAGACAAAGACTTTAAATTAAAATATAGGATTCTTGTTGGAGAGAGTTTAAATTAATTTACAACTCTTTATTTATTCAAATTTACTTTATATAATTTTTTAATAACTATTAGTCCCGCTATTGCCAATTAAATATGCCTTGTGAAGAGAGTGATGTTCGGATACATATTGTTCAAATCCATTTACAAGGTCAGAAACACCTAAAATATAGTTAGGATTTGCTAAGTCAATTCTAGGAACTTCATCCATTAAAATTTCTTGTACTTCTTGATAATATTCCTTACGAATTTCTGTATCACTTTCTTGGCGAGCTTGGACTAAAAGTTCGTCAACCCTCTCATTAGTATAGAAATATCGATTACCAGCTGCACCGTGTTGAACCGAATGAAATTGACGATATAGGGAGTCATCTGGATCTCCTAAGTTATTGGACCAACCTAGAACAAACATATCATGCTTTCCCTCTCCTGTTTGAATCAAATGAGTATTCCATTCTGATTGTTGAATTTTCACCTTTAATCCAATACTAGATAGCTGCTCTTGGAAATACTCTGCAGTTTGAAGGGAAATTGGATCCTTATCATCAGTCCATATCGTTATGGTGGATTCTGGAAATCCCGCTTCTTCTAATAATTTTTTTGCTCTATCAGGGTCATATGGCCATTGCTTAAGATTCTTATTAAAGCCGAAAATATAGTCATTAATTGGACCTAAAGCAACATCAGCATACCCTTGATAAACCCCCTGAACTAAAGGTTCAATGTCGACCGCCATTGCAATTGCCTGGCGAACACGTTTATCATCAAATGGTTCTTTTTGAGTATTAAAGCCCACGAAATTCGATCTCATACTAGGCGAGGCAACTAAATGTGCACCCTCCATTTGTTCGACACGCTTGGCATTGACAGGTTCTATAATATCTGCAATATGAACCTCTCCAGTCTCAAGCATGGCTAATCTCGTAGATTGCTCAGGAACAATCTTATAGGTTATAGAATCTAATTTAGCCGGTTCCCCCCAGTAGTCTGGATTCTTAACTAATACAACCTCATTTCCCTGGTCCCATTTTTCAAATTTAAAAGGACCTGTTCCAACAGGGTTTGTTGCAATATCAGTTTTTCCCTCATAATCCTCTTTAATAGATTTTGGACTAACCATTCCACCACCAAAATGGGTAAATTTGTTTGGTAATGATTGAAATGGTATTTTTGTAATAAAATGAACAGTATATTCATCAACAACAATTACTTTTTCTATCATATTAAATTGACTTGCCATTGGAGACGCTACTTCAGGGTCTAAAACACGGTCAATATTCGCTTTTACAGCTTCAGCATTAAATTTCTCTCCGTCATGAAATAAAATATCTTTTCTTATTTTAAATTGCCATGTATTATTATCTATTTGTTCATAACTTTCGGCAAGATGTGGGTGCAATTCCATTTTTTCGTCCGCCTTTACTAATGTTTCATACATATGAAGTTTGACTGTTCCGGATATTCTTGCACTTGCACCATGTGGATCAAGATCAGAAACATCACTTGATAGTGCCATAATCAGGTTGCCGCCTTCTACAGGTTCATTGGATTCACTAGGTTCATTGGATTTGTTATTATCTGTTGATGTACTTGTATCTTTACTGCTACATCCACTTATTATTAAACATAAAACTAATATTATAGAAAATAAAATGGGTTTTTTTACTAGAATCATTATCGTTTGCCCCTTTCTATATTATTATCATTGATTCTAGGTCCCTAGGATAATAGGTTAGTTTCTCCATACCTTTTTCCGTGACCAAAATAGTATCAGAATGTCGGAATCCACCAAGTCCTTTCACAAAAATAGCAGGTTCAACACTAAACACCATTCCTGGCTGTAATATTGTATGATCACCAGAATCTAAAAACGGACCTTCATGCGTATGGATCAACCCAATACCATGTCCAGTATGGTGAACTGATAAGTGGTCAATTCCTTGTTCTTTTAAGTAGTTTTGAACAGCTTTATCTACTTCTGATGCAGGTATTCCTGGCTTTATTGTCCTGAAAGCGGTTTCTTGTGCCTCAATCATATAATTAAAATATCGTTCTTGTTCTTTATTTAATTCCTGAATAAACATCGTACGTTCAAGTTCACTGATATATCCCCAGACATGAGCGGAGGCTTGGGACACAACGTTAAATCCTTTCTTTAGAACTGCATTTTGAGTTTGCGAATGCGGAAATGCAGAGTGGGGGCCAATTTGGCCTCTATAAAACGCATGTGCCGGCTTACCGTGCGGTCTGTATTTAGGCCCCAATGTTTCTACCATTGCCATAGTTGCTTCCGCCGTTGCTCTTGTTTCTATTTCGATTTCACTTACTCCGGGCTTGGAATACTTAACTAATAAACTGTGAGCTAAATTACCCCATCGGCAAGACTCCTTAATTAACTCAATCTCCGCTGGTGATTTAACAAATCGTTGTTCCTCAATCCAACCTTTAACTGTGCGGAACTCCTTAGCATCTAAGAATTCACTGATTTTCGGGCCACGGTAGCCTTTAGGCGAACTATAACCCTCCGAATCGAGCCCTACAACTTTACCCTTAAAGCCCGCACCTTCAAGTATTTCTTTTAAATATTCCATTGGGTGTTTAATTCCAGGATACTCTGGGTATGAATGAACGGTGTCTACATAGGAATATTCTTCAGCATGAGTTTTCTCCAATAGTGGGACGAAGAGTCGAGTATTATTATTTGAATCGATTAGAAGAGCAATTGGCCTTTCGGATGGACGGAAGTTAAAACCTGTTAAATAAAAAATATCAGTTACACTAAATACTATTGCAGCCTCTATTTGGTTTTCATGTAACCTATTAATAAAGCTTTGCTGTCTACCCATTATTTCTTCTTTGTCAATATCGAAGCGCATTATAGTCACTCCTGTTAAATTTTAATCTCCGCAATATCCTAATGTATTTTTTTGTCCTTTCATCAAGCAAACCTTAGCTACTCCCCCCCCTTTTTTAATTAATTTTCCAAATTATAATAAAATTCTATCACTTATTTTGTCATAGGTATAATATATTATTATTATCAATTAATATTTATTAAGTATTAAGGAAGGGATGTGTTTTTAATAGAACTACGTCATATAAAATATTTTATAGCAGTTGCAGAGGAACGTCATTTTGGCAGGGCAGCAAACGTGCTCAATATTTCACAACCCCCTTTAAGTCAGCAAATAAAACAACTGGAAACGGAATTAGGCGTTATTTTATTTCATCGAACAAAACGTAGTGTTGAATTAACAGAAGCTGGGGAAGTTTTCTTAGAAAGTGCATACGGGTTAATGGAATATATAGATAATGCATGTAAAGAAGCACAGAAAGTACATAATGGTGAAATTGGTGATCTAATATTAGGATTTGGAGGTTCAGTTACTTTTGATCTATTGCCACTCATTGTAAAAACATGTAACAACCATTTACCCAAAATTAACTTAAAGCTAATGCAGCTTACAACATCAGAACAAATTAAAGAATTGGAGGACGGAAAGATTCATGTTGGAATACTTGTAACACCTATCGAAAGCACTGTACTTAACACGATTCAATTAAGAGAAGAAGGATTTGTTGTCTGTTTACCAAGCAATCATAAATTAGCTAAAATGAAGGGACCTATTGATGTGAGGGATTTAGCTAATGAGAAATTCATTATGCCTTTTAAGCAATCTGGTGAAAGTTATTATAATGCTGTTAATAAAATTTTCCATGATGCAGGGTTTTCACCACAGGTTATCCAAACGGCACAGGAACAACACACAATGGTTTCACTAGTTGCAGCCGGTTTGGGGATTGTAATTGTTCCTGAATCTGCAAAATCTATAAAACTTGATGGGATTGAATATATACCAACTAATAATCCTTATAAAAAAGTTACCTCAATAGCATGGCATAAAGATAATAAAAAGCCTGCTGTAACCGCCTTTATAAATTTAATGAAGGAGTTAATAATACCTAAGTTTAATACTTGTAATAAATAATAATTTAGAGGTAGCGTCAGGAAAACCCATTTCCTAGCGCTACCCAACCAAGAACGAATTTTCACCTCTTCCTTATACTTGTTTTAGCCTCATATTATGCAATTGTATTCGTTGGTACAACCACTTCTAATTCACGAACATGGTAAATTCGTATTTGCAGTATTGATCGAATGGAATCGGGAATTTGTTGGATACATTTTTCAAGAATTTCATATTTTTCATTTTCCATGATTGTCTCTGATATAGAGAATTCTAATATATATATAGAATTGTTATTCTGTGGAATGGTAGATAAATGTAGCGACCCTACCCAAGCGTTCTCTTGTACGGAAGACCACATATACAAATCCCAAATTTCATGTTCATTTGAGATAAATTGAGCCTGCATGAATACCTGCGGTGATACAAAATGAAGATCAAAAGGATTACCTAAAAACATTGTTGATGAACTAACTTCTTCCCCATTACCCTTGTATCTACTGTCCTCAATAAAGGCTTTGTATACTCCAAAATAAGCTATATCCCTTCTCATTTGTCTTACAATATCAAACACTCCATCTACTTCTTGCACCATTTTTATTCCAAATTCATGGCCTATGTCTGTCCTTGACCAGTCTATATCCGAATCCTTAAAAATTTCATTTATAAAGACTGGTAATTCATTTCTAACGATTCCTTTTGCTAAATTCCAGGTATGTGCTGCTAAAGTAGTTTCTTTATCTTCTAATAAACTTTTCATAATAAAGTACCCTTGAAAATATTGGCTTCTTACTACATCTTCGAGCTTGTTTTCAATAAAATCTATTTGTTTTGGTTTTTTAGTAAATGTAAGTAACTTTTTTCCGTAAAAGTGTAACAAGTCATTTAATTCTTTTTGTAATTCTTCATTGGTTTCAAAGCTGTTTTTTAAATGATTCCATACCTGTTCATATAATAAATTCGTTGCTGTCATCATAGTTCCCCCTGATTAATTGTTGTTGAATTTCTCCTCAATATTTGGAGTGATTGTATAAGGTGGAGCGGGGCTATCATCCAAAAGCTTCCAAACATCATTTTCAATTTTCAAAGTTGTAACATAAAAGATATTTTCTTTATTTGATAATTCATATTTACGATAAAACATCGCTTCCCCTACTCTTTCTTGGAAATCAAGATTAGTAATTGAATAGGAATTAATTGGCGAAGATAATTGATCGGTAAATAGTTTCTGTAAAGTCTTAAATGCTTCAATTTGATTATCCCTATCTTTCGGCAACATATTTAAATAATTTTCGTGAAGGTGAGGATTAATTTTATTAAGAAATTCCTCTGGCTTCATTTCCCCTTTGTGATAAGCAAAAAACAAATAGCTAATGTACTGTGCCAACTCTTCAGGTTGTTTAAAAGAAGATTGTTCGTTCGGTACCTTAATGTCTAATTCTTTCCGTAAATCTAAATCGTTTTTAAATAGGGCTTCTTCTGCTGTATTCTTAGGAAGTACGGACAATATTTTTTTCTGTTCATCTGATAGTTCTTGTTCTTCTGGCCTTTGAACTTCTTCTTGATTCTTTTCTATAATTTTTGCGTTTTCTTTTTCCGTTTCATCAATTCTTTGCTGAATTTTCGATGGCATGCACGCTGTCAAAGAGAAAAGAAGAAATAATGAAGCAACAAAAAGAGTTGCTTTTACATATTTTTTATTAATACGCATATGTTGAGCGCTCCTCTTCCCAGTCAATAATCTTCTGTTTAATAATTTCTTTTTCCTTTTGAGGTAATAAATAACTTAATTCAATAAATTCTTCAATCGGTCGATTGGATTGTACAGCACGTAGTAGGATAGGGCTAAAAGGTGTTAGTTGAATAGTGTTCCCAACAATTAAGGTAGAATCAAATTGTTCATTAAATAGGATAGAGAGGGTTCTTTGCTGCTCCCTCCCTAATGAAGTTTTAATTGCTACTCCATTAAAAGTCTTTTTGGCAAAAAGGCCAACCCACATTAAGTACATATTTAGCCTTAACTTTCGTGGATCAATTCCTTGTACCTGGTTCTCCCCAATCCATTCTTTTAGTATTCGTTCAAGCATTATGGATGATTTTATATAGCCGTTTAACGTAATAGGATCAAAAGAAACATATTCAATTAATTTAAAACGATGGAGATAATCCCAAAATACATTTAATTTTCTTCTTTCCAATTTAAAATGCAATCGTCTTCCCTGTTCGTCTTTTTGAATCTCCCATTCGGCTAATAATATAGCAACTATCATGTCTTCTAATGGCTTTATCTCTTTCATTCCTTTCCCTCCCTATAAAAAAAGCACCACACAGAAAGCAAAGTATTTCTTTGCTTAAATCCGTGGGGTGCTCCCTTGTATATCTATTAAATTGTATTTCGTTATTGAGGTCTTACCTCATTATAGTCCACATGTTTTACGCGTTCAAGAGATTCTTTAACTAACTTAGCGGCTGCCGCTAATGGAATACCTAAAACTTCGGAAATTTGTTCAACATGGAGATTTTCTTTTGTATACATATAGTGAACGTATGCAATGCGAATCATGTCATTATGAAGGGGAAAATCCAAATTATATTCCTCTATAATACTGTTTAAATAGGTCTTAGCTGAATATATTGAAAACTGTTTGAATTCACCTTGTATCTTTGAGGATAGCATATAAGAAACATTCCTGAATAGACTTTCGTTTATGCAATCTAGAATAGATCCTACCTCTAATTCAGTAAAAATTTCTTTTTGAACCAATCCATATGGTTTGGGGTATTCTAATGTTATGCTGCTACCATTATCAATCAAATGTTTCATTTGAACTTCACGAATGTCCCTCATTCTCCACCCCTTTAAATAGAATATAAATAACACTTTTGCCTTAGAGTGGATGTTTGGGTTCTTTAAGACATCATTATAAATTGATTTTAAATGAACGTAATCAATATTAATGGACGATTTCTCTATTTGAAAATCTAATTTGATTTTAGTAGTAAAATCAAAAGCTATTTTATCTGTTGTCCATAAATAGTCAAAAAACTGTTTTAATAAACTTAAATCTTTACGTAATGTACTGTCCTTTATCCCCTGCTTTTTACGTTCCTTTAAAAAACTTTTAATATCAGAGGGTTTAATGTCATAAGGTTCAACTTGCTTTTTATATACTGTGTTCACGTAGTTAAGGAAATGTTCAATTAACTGAATTTCTGCATGTAATGTTCTTTGGCTAATCCCTTTGCTAATTCGAAATTTTTTATATCCAAAAGGCACTATCATCAAATCTCCTTTACTTTAAATAATTGTAACACATTAATTACTACTTATTAAAAAGGAGCATTTTATGTATAAGATCAAAATAAAGTAATAAAAAAATATACATTACCATTTAGAAATAGAAATTAATAATTATATAGAGAGGATATTAATAGTATTCGCCCCCTTAGAGCCCCAACCCTTCCAGTGTTTACTAAGATTTTACTTTTCCATTTTCAATATAATTCCAAGGTTATAAATCCATTTTTATAAAAATAAACAGACCGAAAAAAATTATAAACAAGACGAATTCGATTATTTTAGATATCCACAACACAAAATCAATCCCAATATATAGTAAATTTATAAAATCTAAATAAAAACAAAGAAACCGATGCTTATCCAGAAGCATCGGTTTGGAAATTTTCATAAGTATTAAGTTAAGGGAATGCCAAAAAACCCTTGGCGCGATTAAAATTTTTTACTAAGGGTTATCGGCTGCCTAAAAATGAAGGTAATGGTGTTTGGTTGGTAATGGCCGCCTTATTTAATTCAGTTTTCATATCAAAGTCTAAGCCTCGATAATGTTCCTTTAAATAACCTCGACATACTTTTCTCCAAAAAGCACCAATATTTTTAATTGGCTCCGCATTAACTCGAGTTACAAATACATTAGCTGTTTGCGTAATTGTGTCAAGAAGAATCCCCTTTAAGGTACGCTCTCCGTTTGGGAGATTAATCAATGGGTAAAATGGGTCTAATCCATCTTTTAGTAAACTAAGAAACATATCTTTTAAATCCTTTGATGTAAAAGATATTGGCAAACGAGATACTAAGGATTGGATTTCTTTACGTAGTGCAGCTCCTAATCTCATTTTATGTGGATCGTGAACCACTTGCCCGTAGCATTCGTCAACTAATTCAAATGACCACAATTTTTCTTTTTTTCTCTTCCCGCTTTGGTCTTTAATAAGAATAACGATACTAATTCGTTGTATCCAATCTAAAATGTTTCGTGAGTTCTTTTTCATTTTTCCCATTAAGGTAATTGCTTTTCTTGAAATGGACTTTTTGTTTTTTCTACTATTTTCACGGGATAAGGAGTTAAATAGATCCAATAACCCAATAAGACCTTTAACATCCCTTGAACGAATAAAGTCCTTCAATATTCCAGAGGTTAATAAGTAATTTGGAATAATAAAATAGTTTAGTTTTTCTCCTTTTTCTGGGGAATTATAAGTTTCATATTGATTTAAAATGTAGTATTCTCTTCCTTCAATAATTGTGCTATAAAAAAAGCCATCCTTCATTAAACGGTGAAAACCTTTATGTATGGAACTGTATGGTAAGTTATTTTCCTGGGTTATGTGCTTTAAGCAAAAATTTGAAGCGTCAATTCTTCCAAAATCATCACAATAAAAATGCATAAGGAGGTAGCATGACAGTGATGCAGCAGATATCCCCGATTTGCGGGAACAACAAATATATTCGTGTGCAAAAAGTCTAACAACTTCTAATTCGTTTTGAAAAAATTTCACACCATGGATTTTCTTCTTAGTCATTGCTTTCACCCCTCTTTTCCAGGTCTTTTTTCATCTTAGAGACTTTGGTTTATTTATATTAATAAATATCCCTATGTAAAACATTACGATGGGTATATTGTAAGTTTTAACCCGAAACAAGCAGCTAAGGTATGCTCTATTCGCGTGTATTAGAAAAAAACTCTCTTATATATTTTAATAGCTATTAAGTCTTAATTTTATTTGCCCCAGTAAATAGGTTTTGCTATAATAAAAATAATCTCTGTTAAGATACCATTTTTGGCGTATCTTAATAAACCTGGTCAATACCAATTTTTAAAAATGGTATTGTACAAGTTTAGAGAGATTTAGTTTTAGGTTTTACTGGTTTAGATTCATTCTGTTGGCGCAGAATTGAATCATGAAAAGGAATAAGGAAAATTAATGGATTTTTTGATCGATTGGCGTCGATCATATAGGAGACTTGAACAACAAGTCTTTTTTCTTTTTCAAATAAAATAAAATAAAAAAGATTGCATTGTCTATAGGTTAATCATTGTCCTGTAAAAATGTATACAGGAATAAACGATTACCCTCGTTTACTCATTATAGGCACTTAGTCATATAATGGGCAAACGACGATATCGTTTAATAGAGTGGTCAGTTTTTATGTTAGCAAAATCTCACTTTTTTAGCAATTAAATTTTAAATTTTCTAGTTGATAACCTTGGAATCCCATGATAAAATTATATAAAATAATATAATTTTATATACTTACTTTACTAAGATTGCTTTTGCAATTAGGTAGTCAAGTGAGTGGTCAGTAAAAACCCATAATCAATAGATTATGGGTTTTTACTTTTTGGAAATAAATAACTTCTGACAATAAAAAACCCTCTAAAGGTTAAGAGGGTTATAATTTTATTTAATTAATTGAACAGCGATATAAGAAAGAGTATTAATAACAGCTAAACCCATTAGAACTAAACCCACCTTATTTATGTGTTTCAACGTAATCATTGATAACTCTCCTTTCTCTTTCTTCCTCCTGGATTCCAACTACATTTGGAATTTCTCCTGTCGGATTAGATATGCTAGATTCTAATAATTTAAGTTCGTTTTCAATATCACTTAATGACTTTAATAGTTCTGGCTTTTCTTTTTCAAGGTCCTCTTTTTGTTTTAGAAAATACTGATGACGTTTTTGTAATTCTTCAATTTGTTTTTTATATTCTTCGTTATCCGCATTATTTAAGTCTGGTTTCGGCTGTGAACCAAATATTTTTTGCCAAAATGACTTTGGTTCTTTGGCTTGTACAGAATTAATTTTATTTATATTTCTAAATAGACCTGAGCTTAATTCAATGCTTTCAATGACACCAACTATTAATTTCATATTATCTTCCCAGGTTTTTAGCCTTTGTTGTATATGCATTCGTTTAGACTCAATCCTAATTTTTTGCATTTTACTTTCGAATACATTTGACATTGCAACTGCCATTTCTTTCCGTAGTTCAGATTTTATTATGGTTTTTAAATCCTCTGTATTAGAAAGAGTATTTCTAGTGGATTCCTTTTTAATCGGCCGATCTGAATAGTAATAATCTGACCTAGTTCCAATTAATGTCGCTATATCAGAAGGTGAATAACCGTTTTCGCTTAGTAACAAAATCATTTTAAACTGGAACAAGGATATCTGGTCGTATCTGTAAGAGCCTCTTGCTCCTTTTCTAAAGATTGTAATATAGTCCGAAAAATCTTCTCGATTTAAAAAGTTTATTAGTGTTTGTTCCTTACCGGATATTGATAATATTTCCGCAGCTTGTTTTGTTGAATAAGTTTCTCCCCAGTTAAAAGCTTTGAAGTAATGATCTTCAGGGTCAAAAAGTTCCTCTATTAATCCTAGTTGTTTTAATTTCAAATACAAGGGATCGTCATGAAATTTTTCTTGAAGAGCACTAATTTTATCATGGACTTCCAGAGAAACCCACCCCTTTCAAAAAATATGGGAATCACAAGATTCCTTTATCTTATCTTAACCTCAAAAAAATGATAATGGCAAGGATTTCAGTGGCTTTATTTAAAATTATTTGAGATTATTTAAATTTAAATTATTAATAATTAAAATTTATTTTAAATTTATTATTAATTATTACCAATAAATATTTATTAATAATTATTTAAAAATAAATCAAAATAAAACCCCTGGCTCCTGTGAGCTAGGGGCAGTTATTTAGAAATGCCAATACAAATGGTTTATTTGAAATTATTTGAGATTATTTTAAAAGCAATACTGAAATTATTTAAGGTTATTTAAAATAATTAATTAAAAATCGATGTCATCTAAGTCATTTTCTGATACTAGGGACGCTATTTTTTGCTTTTTCGGCTCATTATCGTAATCATCATCTAGATCATCTAAACGGAGCATTCCACGTCTTTTTTTCATTGTACTGCTGGAGGAGAAGAAGTCGTCAAACTCGTCAAGGCCGAGATTTTCAGAGGCGCGTAACTTTTTCTCCTCCTGTTCTTTTTCAATTCGTTCCCATTCTTTTAATTCTTCTCTCAACTCGGAAATACGAGTAGGAGGGGTACTTGAAACGGCTAAACCATAAAGTGTTAACTGGTTAATAGCAGTATTTGAAGAAATTGATAGATTCACTTTTGAGTTTAATAAGTTTGATGCATATCTATATACGTCGTCGGCTATTTTAGGTGAAATATTTTTATTCGATGGATAAATAACAGCAATAGCACCTGAAAGGACATTATCAACGCTATTTTCGGCTAATACCTCACTCTTTGTATATAAATTTGTAATTAATTCCTCAAGGTTATCATCTGTCTGAACATTGGTTAATTTAGATAATGATAACCAACCTGCAGTAGAGATAGTCCCTAAGTATTCTGTCTTATCAAAAACTGAACGTCCTTGTAAGAGGGGGATTGAAGCAATTTCAACTGTTAATGAAGAAACGATCATATTACTGTAAGACTTTGCATCAATTTCAGTACCACCGTATGTTTTTAATGGACTTTCTGCATAGTAATCATTCATTTTTTCATTATCGATTACCAAAACAGAACCCAATTTATTTTCGTTTATCATGTTTTGAAGTAGGTTAATCCCAGCTAAAGCATTTTTTCTAAATGAAGAACCTCTTTCATCTTTAGCCGGTAATGAGCATATAACTCCCAACGGAATTTTTCCATTAGGCAATTCTTTATTTGAGCGTACTTTTGACAAGAAGGTTAATGCAATTTTTAAAGCTCCATTACCAGTCCCGCCACCTAATGAAACACACACCCATACAAAATCAGCTGTTTGTACATCTGCTGACAGAGCTAATTTTTTATAGATGTTCTGATTTTCCTTAGCAATTTCAAAACCAAGTTGAGCGTTCTTATCCGTTCCTTCTAATTCAGGATACAGCTCACTTTTAGTAATAATTCGCTTATCATCTGGGATTAGCTTTTTATGCTCGCCTAAATCCGATTCCGAAGAATTGATTAAATAAGTAGGGAAACCAAATCTTGATAGTTCAGCAGCCATTCGACCTCCACCTTGGCCCAATCCTATAACAGTCATTGTAGGATAACGATCCAAAGTATTTTTAATTTCATCGGACGCCATATGTTCCGATAATACGGCTTTGGTTGCACCAATTTTTTCTAAAGAAATCATATGTATCACAACCCTTCAATATTTTGGTTATTTTGTTGTTCTAATTTTTCATCTCTGAGAAAGCTCACTAATTGCAAACCTCGGACTGTTACAAAATATGGTTTATGCACACCAATAGAACGTTTTTCTATAAAACCTTGTCCTTCTAAGATAAGAAATGCTGCATCGAACCTTTTACGATGCGAATTATAATTTTCAATCTGTGTTTTCGTAAGGCCATCAGAAGTGTGCTTTTTTACAACCATCCGAAAACAATCTATTGTAAATGCATCAAGCTTTTTCCTTAAAAATAGTAAAACATCATAATCATATTCTAATTCCTCTAAATCTACGTATTGTATTCTATGCATCGGTTTTTTCTTTTCCGCTTTTCTAGTTTCTTCATTCAATTACCATCCCTCCCGTCCAAATGTATTTATTTCATATTGTACCACTATGTACCATAAAGGTACAGTAGCAACTTCTTTAATGTACCATTATGGTACATTAAAGATAAACTGTTGAAATTAGAGCATTTACAAACAATTCGTATATAATAACTGGACGGAATTTTAATGGTTTTCACATTACTGGTACATTATGTACCAACATAAAGAGGTAAAGTTAATATCTAATGGTCCTTTTTGTACCAGTAATACAAGTCCTGATATATCAATGTTTTGGAGTCTATTTCCGATTTTTTTACATACTTTTACTCGTTATTGGTCCATTATGGTACATTAAAAGATATTTTGATATTGTTAGGCATTTACAGTAAAAAATCGCTTGATAAAACAAGAATTCTCGATATTTAATCCAATTATTAAAAATAATTATTTATTTAACAATTATTGTTTGCTAAATTTATTTAATTTGGATTTATTCATAATTATTTAGGATTATTAATTGCAGCAGTTCCCTATATAAAAAAAGAAAAATGTCACCTTTTGCATAGCTATAATCAAGTGCTGCCAATTGTTAGTGCTACCTATGCTAAAGTTGAGAGCTACTAGTCTAGCGATTGTAGCCACCAATAAAAAAGGGTTCTGCAAACATTTAGTGGTACCAGATAGCCACTTTACATTGAATCATCGCATGCATGGAGACCTAGCACAGCATTTATGTGGCTAGCTTGGTCATTAAGGCTATATCTATTGGGTTAACGTAAACTTGGTTGACACTCACCATGGCAGACATGTCACTATTTCTTGTTGGAAGTGTTACTGAAATAAACAGAGTTGTCAATTTTGCATGACTGTTTGCAACGATATTGAATACCATTTAATTAACTTATTTCATAGTATTTAATCGTTTTTTTTATAATAAAATTCGTTAATGTGTTTTTTTAAAAAATACACTTCTTATCCTTATAAAATAGATCTAAAGTCGAGATTTTTTACTGTTTACAGACAATACCCAAATCTGCTAACTAACCCTCTATAAAATTCCCTTCCCACAAATAGGTTATTTTAATACTTTTAGGCTATTTGTACATGGGTATTTGTGGACAAATACCACTTATTCCTTTAATGCCAATACCTTAGAAGGGAAATCGAGTAGATACTATAATATACCCTCAAAGACATTTTAGGCCTACCCACTGTATATTTATTAAATAATACACGGGATATACAAAAGTACGCTCTAGGCTAAACGTTTTACAAAGGTTTTTTCCTATTATTTTTGGATTTTATGGCAATAATTTCCGCGCTTTGATATACTTTATTCTAAACTAAATAAAATCAAACAGGAGCACCCTGTCCACTGAGGAAGTACACTTTGTAGTATTTCTGAATTGGCCAGGGTGTTTTTTCTTTTGGAAAGGATGTGATTGAAAATGTTAGAAGAAAAGGATAATTCCTTTTTTTCAACAACTAAATATACAACTAATGTTGTATTGAAAGACGAAGAAGTTGAATTGCTCCAAGAACTGGTTTACCATCGCGTAATGTTATCTCGGACTGTACATGATTTTTATCAGGCAAAGTCGAAGACCCCACGACACCCTAATACAATAACTAACCGATTAAGAAGATTAGTTAACACAGGAGTGTTAAATCGTATGAAGGAGGATGTCAGTCCTACAAGAGCGCCAGTATATCGACACTATTACAAAATTGCCAAAAGGGGATTGTTAATTCTTGTAGAGAAAGAAAAATTAACAATAGAAGAAGCTGAAAGGTTGTATTATCAAATAAAGTCCCGCCGAATACCAAAGGCCCATAATGCTGCAACTTCAGTATTAGCAAATAATGTATATACTGAAGCTCTTAAAGAAGGGATTAATGAATATTCCCATTCAAGGGGTGTCGATGATATTAGATTTGTAGGCAATGACTCTGCATCAATGGAAAAACAAGATTTAATATTGCCAGACTGGATTTTTAGAGTAAATAGACGAACAGTCTGTTTAGAGGTTGATACTGGATCTGAACAAGCTCCAGTTATTGAGTCAAAAGTGAACCGTTACATTCGATTCGCAAATAATATTATGGATTCCGGGGAAGAAATCATTATTGTTTTTTCTGTTGTTGATTCAACATTAAATTTAAAATCATACGAAAACAACTCTGATAGATCAAGGCGAATCGCTTTTTTGAAAGCTTGTATGCCACCAATCCAATCTTGGCCTACGAATCTATCCGTCTATGTAATTACAGCAGAAAAAACCGTTGAACTTATTATGCGCTTGCTGAAAAAGGAACAACCTTATTCAAAAAATTTAAGAGAGTTAGTTATTTTTGAATGGGTAGAGCGGTTTAAAATTCATAAAGAAAAAGAAATTTCGAATTTAGAATTAGGTAAAGATTACTCAGATAAAACAATCAATGACTTACAAATTCTAGAGCCGGATGGGGTTATTGAGTTATCAGGAGGAAATAACAAAAAGAGACTAGCTTTACTATGGGGAGAAGAGGGCTCTGTTTCCACTTATCAGCTTATTAGATCCAATCAATTTAAAAACAAAAATAGAGGGGGAAATAACCCACCATATAATAGTATTTTAGTGATATATCCAACAAAGGAACAAATGGAGTCTGATATATATGGAGAGTACTGGGAAAATGTATGGTTAACGGATTTCGCTTCCTGGCAAGCAATTGAAAGTAGCGATGAACCTTTTCCAATGATGATGAAACTTGTTTCCGGTTACCGAAAGGAGTGGATGGCTTATGAATGAGCAGCCTTTATGGAAAAGGAAATTCCCCATATTCATTAGTACAATCCTATTTGTTATTGCACTTTATGGATTATCCTGGGTATGGGTTAAAGTTGCTTCTTTAATCGCTACACAAATAAAAGGGGAAGAGACCTTTTATTCAGCCTTTTTATTCGGAAAAGAGGATGCTGTCCCGCTCCTGCTTATTCTATTTCTTAGTGTACTCTCCATTTTTACATGGTTATTAGGTACACGAGTGAAGTTTTATCAGGGGAAGTTTTGGAGAATCATCATGTTTTTCACCCCAATCATGACCATCTGGGGTGGTTTAGCTGCTTTTGGAATGTCACAATCAAAACAACATATCATTCCTTATTTTGAAGAACGATTGAAAAACGTCATAGAAACAAATGGTTTTTTTGAATCCATAGTATTTGAACATACAAGTGGATTCTATTTAATGGTGTTACTTATCCCGGTCATTGTATTATCTTTTGTTTCCCTTTTTTTGCTGACAAGGTATGTGCAACATGATAAAGAACTATCTAAGCCTTTTTTTGAATTTGAATGGTCAGGTAAATGGTTACAAAAGCTTTCAAGGCTGGAACAAAAAGAACAATGGCCAGATATCGAACTTGGAGCAAGTACCAAGTCAGGGGAAATGGTTGTCTTGCCTGGCCGAGACCGAACATTAAATACCATGATTGTGGGCAGTATTGGCACAGGGAAAACCGCTGCGCTAGGTTTGCCCATGATTAATCAGGATTTAGATCATATGACAAGATACATTAATGATTATCCGAAGTTATATCAGCGTGAGGATTTCCGAACAGAAGATGTGGGAGGTCGATATTTAAGTGGGATTTCCATTATTGACCCTTCAAATGACCTGTGCCAAAAATCATTAAAGTTGGTTAAAGCCCATGGAATTCCTGATGAAGCCATAACGTATATTAATCCGCTCGATCCTAACACCCCGTGTATTAACCCTATGCGTGGGCCTGTTGATAAAGTTGCGGAGGTATTTGCACAGGTAATCGCTGGTTTAAACGATTCAAAAGATGGCGGCAATTTTTTCTTCGAGCAAGCACAGCGGAATCATTTAAAGCACTATATATATTTGTTGAAGCTTCATGATCCGGAAAAAGAAGTAACTTTTGATATGCTGCTTGATATGTATAACAACCCCCAAGTAGTAAGGGCGATGCATGTTAAATTAAAATCAACCATGCCTTCAGATATTGATGCCTTTGAAGATAGAGATGAACGAAATTACTGGAAAATTGTACAGGGGATAGACGAGTGGTTTGATTTAAACTTACTTCCTAAAATGACGCGGGCTGGAAACATGAATGTAGTGGAGCGGGATGATAAAGGGGAGGCCCTTTATTATGATGCGAAGGCGGAACATGTCCAAGGGTTACGCAATATTTTAAATGACATTGGAGCAAACCCACTTATACGCCGAGTATTGTTTGGAAAGAGTGACTTTGATTTCGATCGACACATGGAAATTGGCGGAGTTCTCTTAGTGAATACAGCAAAAGGGGAGCTCGTGAACCTAGCTAGGGTTCTAGGGAAGATAGTGTTAATGAACCTTCAAAATGCAACATTTAGAAGGCCTCCAAATACATCATCGTTTCATCATATTTTAGTTGATGAAGCACCGGATTATTTATATAACGCTTTTAGGGAGTTTCCTGCACAATCCCGCAAGTACAAGGTAATCCTTACAACCTTAAAACAAACTATTGCCCAACTTGCTGATCAATTTGGGGAGCATTATATGACCACATTGATTGGAACCATGAGGAATCGTATGGTTTACGGCGATGTTCCCGGTTATGATGCGAAATATTTTTCCGATATGTTTGGTGAAAAATATGTATACGAGGAAGGACAAAACGAAATGTCGGTCTCCCCACTTCAGGAGGATCCGATGTCCCGCTCCGGCTCCTCTTATTCAAAAGTACGCGAGCAGGCAATGACTGGCGGGGATATCATGTTCCAGGATGCATTTCAGTGTGCTGTTAAGATAGTCGTAAATAATAAGCCAATGCCAGTTAGACAAATAAAAGCTAATTTTGTGCCAAAAGAATCCTTTGAAATAGCGGATATACAGGTGAAGGAAGAAAGCTTAAATACTTGGTTAGAGGAACATCGTAGTTACGGCAAAGTATTTGCAGATGAGAATCCATTAAGCTCTGAAGAAGTGATTCTCAGTATTGAGGAATCTGAACAGATGAATCAAGAACATTATGTTGCGGAGCGGGAGCATGCATTCGATTTAGATGAAAAGGCCATAGAAAGGGCAGTATCAGTAGAAGTTGAACCAAATCCACGTGACCCGCTAATCTATGTAAAAAATCATTCTTTAGATATAGAAATTCAAGAAATTAATGATGTGCAGCTCAGTCATCTTCAAACTTTGGTATTACCAGAAGTAGATGAAGAACCGCTTGAATGGGAAGATTCCATTCGTAATACCCCACAGCAAAATGATAATAACTATGAGGATACTCATGAATCGAATAAAGAAGAGGAGAATAACCATGAAAAAGAAGAGAACACAGCTCAAGTAGAAAAGGATTATCAGCCTAGTGTCATAAGCAAGGAACAAGTAAGGTTTGCTGATTCTTTAATTGAAGAATTTAAAGAGTGATAAATTTATACTTTTATAGAAAATGCTTGCAGATAAGAACTTAGATTTGTACAATGTAGCTAAATAGTAAGAAATTCGGACAAAGGGAGCACCCCTTACAGGACTAGCTTTTATTTAAAGGCTGGCTGTAAGGGGTGCTCTTTTTTTGCATGTGAGTGAGAGCGGATTCCTTACAAAAAGGGTGGCCTATTTTAAAGCCTACTTAATAACAGATGAGTACTTTACCAAATAAGAAAGGTGTGAGAAACATGGTTGTAAAATCATGGACAAATGAAGAAATGTTAGAGGATTTGGCCCAAAAAGCTCGTTTTGGAGAAATTGTCAATGGAGTAATAAGAAGTACTGACTTTATGAATTTACCAAAAGTAAATGAGGACGGAACTGTATCAAACGTTGAAGAAGAAACCTTGATTATTGCATTACCTGGAGGGGTTACAGGATACTGCCCAGCTTCAGAATTTATGGAGCGGGAGTTTAGATCTCTTCGCAGATTTGTAGGTACCACCCAGCAGTTCATTATCACGCGATTAGATTTGGACCATCAGATAGCGTTATTGTCCGAAAAACAAGCAGCTGCTAAGTTGAGAGAATCTTTTTGGGAAGAGATCACCTATTTAGATAAAGCAGGGCAACTTGAAGATGAAATTTTTGATGCAATTGTTTCTGGTTATAATCAAAAGAAAGGTAACATTCACGTTCGAATTAATGGTCAAGATGCCTTTATGTTCCGCAGGGATTGGGCATGGGCTGAGAGAGTTATTGTAGACGCCCAGCCAGGTGAAACCATACAAGTTAAGATTGAACAATTTGACGTGAATGAAAAGCGAGTGAGAGTGTCTCGTAAAAAAGCCCTTCCAGATCCAAAGGACTTTATTGCGAAATTAAAAAGAGACCAAATCATAGCTGGTCGTGTTTCCGAGGTAGACCCCATACATGGACTTTATGTCGAAGTTGAAACAGATGTAGTATTAAAAGCGGGAAAAATAAGTAGATTAGAAGAGCCGACAGTGGGGGATATCGTCACTTGCAGAGTGCGTGCCACATATCCGGAAGAACGCAAAGGTAAAGTTATTATTATTGACTATCCACGTGGGAAGCGTAAGAAAAAAGACCTTGGTTCATTCTTATTTGAATAATGGAAACCAATGGGGTTTTGACTTCAGCTATTCAATTGTTCCCTAGAAATGATGGAACAATCTCTTTTTGGGATCATCCTAACTTCAAATCGCGTGTGACGCTTCCCGATGATTACTTTGCCCTTACACGCGTTGAACAAGGCCTTGAATTCATTCATCAGGGGAGACTTGATGATGATGCACTCATGGTATTAAAAGTCGTTGGAGATGCCATGTGCTCAAACGAAAATCAGCTAAGAAGATATTTATCAAAAAAAATATCCTTTTCTCAAACAAGTGCTATTCTTAAAAGGCTAAGAAAATATGGGTTTGTTGAACGGCATAAATGTCGTCTTGCCTTTATTGAAGAGGATGGAGAGGAAGTTATAAAGCCCCCTGCACCATTTACTTTAGGAATAGCTGGATTTAAACTTATGAGCCATTTATACCCCGAAGACAAATTTATGAAGCCTGATTACTGGAAGGAGCAGCCTCTAGCAATCCAACGTTTTGTAGCAATGAATGAAATGCGCTGTTTATCAGTAGAATCAGGTGTTCTTAGGGGCTGGAGATGGAATCCGTATGTTGGGGGGAGCCCGAAATATTTAAGACCTATGGGTGTTGCAAAGGTTGAAACTCCTAAAGGTGAATTGCAGCTATTAATTGATCGCCCTCAAATGGCGCAAAACTTTATAGGATATTTACGAACAAAAATGGAGCAGTACCGTTTTTTGTTTGAAAAAGATAAAGTTTTTAAAATTGATGGCTTTTCAAGAAATGCCATTCAGGTTGTTTGTCTATATGTTTCTTCGGTAAATATGGCCCGTTTTATTCAAGAGGAAGTCCGTCTACATACGTTTCCTTTTGATGTATGGATTTTAGTTGATGAATGGATTAATTCTGAAACAGGAATGAGTACCGCTTTTTCAACTGTTGGGAAAGAAGGATTGAAAAGGATTCGAGTGCCTTTTTTTGATAAGAAATCCCTGGATTCATAATTAAAGCCATTTCCTAAGTAAAAACATGGTTTGACAAGATTTGACTTCAGTGGTAGGATAGCCTCAATACCTTTTCTCAAGTTTTTTACTTGAGAATATAGGGAGAGAATGACGGAAACATTCTCTCCTTCTAAAATCAAATAAAAGATACATGGGAACACCCCAGTATAGATACAGTAACCATAGCGTTATTGTATGTATACTGGGGTTTTTTGTGTTTAACGAGGTGAAGTTAGAATCATGCGTGTCTTGTTGGCCGTAGGTGACCCTAACTATGTTCAGATCCTTAGAGGACATTTAGTTGGAATAGGTTTTGATGTAATTGATAATGATGTATTTCATCGACGTTTCCTTCAAGAAATCATCGAAATGGAACAACCTGATACGGTGATTTTACATGATACCTTTTTACCGAGTGATTTTGACTCAAAGGATGAACAAGAAGAAGAAATATTAAGTTTAATTGAACATTGGCGAATTCAATATCGGGATCGAATCAGAGTTATTTTTTTATGTCATCGCGAGAAATCAGACCCATTTTTAGGTAAGCTTGTTGCTCGAAATGTATTAGATATTTTTTATACCCGCTCCATCCCGACTCAGTTATTACTGGAGCAACTAAAGAAACCAGCTGAATTTGCAAACGTTGCACGACTTGGGGTAGGTATATACGAATTTCAAGAAGAGGAAATTGAAAAAGGTGAGGAAGATGAAAATCCAGAAAATGTGACAGTTCCCTCTGTTGATGAAGGGGAGGAAGTGGAGAAAACGTTCAGCAAAGGTATTTTTGAACGATTACCAAAGATCCCTCCATTCACCAATCCTTTAAAAGAAAAAAGGCCGGCTATAGAACGTCCAATCATTCAAAAACAAACGGTCAAAAAGGAAATAAAAATCCATTTTGGACGCAATCAGGTTAAAACCATTGGTGTGAGTTTACCTAGACAACTTTTCGTGGTAGCTGGGTGGCAGCCAAGAGTAGGGAGTACATTCATTGCCCATCAAATAGCTTACGCTTTTTCATCTTATGAAATTGGGGTTACCTATATGGAGAATCCTTATCGTAGACCATACACATATGACCGATTGGATGGAGAAGTCAAACAGCCTGAATATAGGAGTTTGTTTCAGCGAATAGCCATTCCAGAAAGAAATACTCCTAAAATGGTTCTCGATGCACATGAAATTGACTTTGTTGTTCCGAATCCGCTACATGAGCCCATCTATTCTGAGGATACTCTAAACGTTGATGACGTTTTAAGACTACTGCTTTCTGTACATGAAACACCTATTGTCCTTGTAGATATAGGCGATGATCTTTCAAGTTTATTCGCAAAAGAAATGTTTAGTGTGGCAAATAAGGTGTTTTTTGTACTTGACCACGATATTCCGGGGGCTATCCGGTACAACCAAGATACTTTGTCCCCAGAACGATTTTTAGTGGAGCAACTAAAAAAAGAAAATCGATTTCAGTTTATAGCTAACCGGAGTATCGAGATAAAGCAGTCAAAGGAAATGTTTGAAGAAGACGTCTTTTATTATCCCGAAGTTCCCGCTGATGTAGTGTATCATACCCAGCTTGAAGGGACACTTCAATTCAAGGACAGAGTATGGAAGAAAAAACAAATTGATTTAATCATGCCTCTATTGGAGGATGCGATACCCAAAGAGGTAAGGAAAAAGAAGAATTCAAAGTTGTTTGGCTTATAAAAGCCTATATGCAAGTCCTAAATTCTTATCGATAAAGGAGATTCAAAATGCGGAATAAGTGGTGGAATCAACAATTATTCTTCTCAATCTTTTTCTTTCTCATCTTTATCGGTGCGGTTGTTGCAAATGAACTTGATATATTCAAAAAATACACAACCGTTCCAGTAGTAATGGCTAAGGAAACGATTGATAAAGATACAAAAATAACAGAAGACATGCTGTATATCTATCAAATGGAAAGAGAGTTTGTAAATGATGGGATGTTTAGAAATGTAAAAGATGTAATCGGAAAAACAGCAACCCAGCTCATCATGCCAGGTCAATATGTTTCTCCTCTTTCCCTAGACGCATCGATTCTACGGCCATCAGCAGAACACGAATTTTTTCCAATCCCTGATGATTGGCTAATTGGAATTCAAGGAACAATCAGACGTTATGATTTAGTTAATTTATCTGTCCTTTATGTCGGTACAAAGTCTCAAGATGAAGAGCCTGTTGAAGTTAAGGTTCATAACATCAAAAATGAATTTATCTTACAAGATATTCCTGTTGCATACGTCAAGGGTGGACAGAATGAAGAGGTAACGGGGGTAAGGAATGGCGATGATCGGCTATACGGTACGACAAGGCCATCCAGTATTCAACTTAGCTTAACATTAGAAGAATTTAAGAATCTAGAAAAGCTAGTTTTAGAAGGATATAGAATGATCCTAAGTATTTAAGGAAAGGAGCGATCGTTTTGAAAACAGCTATCATTCAGCCAACTGAAACATTAAGAAGATTGGTTCTGTATACACGCCAATTTTCTGATCAAATTGAGGTACAGTCCTTTGATGAAATTATTAAGGATAGAAAAATCGATGTCATTCTTACAGAGCAAATGGAGCTATTGGCTTCTGACATTATTCAATTAAGGCAAAAATTTCCTAAACAGAAAATACTTATCTTATCTGAAACTGCAGATCCTTTTTTTCAAAAAGCTTGTATCACCTATGACATTCTTTTGATTACAAAAGATATGAGTGAAAGGGAGCAGCTTAATACGATTCAAAAAGCCTGGTTCGGCTTGGAGGAGCAAACAGAATATCACAATGTTGTTTCTATTCATGGTACCCATAGGCAGGTTGGGGTGACTCAATTATCCCTATCGATTGGCCAAACACTTGGAGAATTGAATTATAAAACCATTGTTATTGGACTAAATCCTTACAACCCTGGTGAAATTAGCAATGTTCAGTCCACTTATTCATTTGAACAAATTTATGACTTAATCGAAAGCAATGTTATTTATGATGGTGAAAGTCTGGTTCCTTACCTTACAAAGGTTAATCAGTTTTATTACTTAGTAGGGAATAGGGACTTCTATAAAGCAATGACCTTTGATTCTAAGCCCGTGGAGCGGCTCATTCATTTTGCTAAAGATCATTTTAATATCGTCATTTTAGATGTTGGTTCATTTTATGATAGTTATTTACCGCTTACTGGATTACAACTATCTAATACACATGTTTTAGTCTCTTCGCAGGAATCGTTGTCGATAGATGAATATAAAAGGTGGCAGGAACAGGTTTTAAATCGTTTTGATTTTCATCCTAAATCCATGTATCAAGTTGTCAATAAAGTAGCTACTCGTGCCATTATTACACCTAAACAATTGGAAGAAGCACACAATGTACCTATACTTGCACAAGTTCCGTTTTTCCCGGAAGCAAGTGATGCCGTTATCGAAGATGGCATTTTAGCTCAAGCTGAATATAAGCCATTTAATAAGGTGATTGAAGGTCTTTCTCGTGCGATTGCAGAGGAAGCCACAGAGGGCCAAGAAGAATCAAGAGGTGGATTTTTTAGATTCTTTGCAAGGGGGCGCGCATGATGGAAACAACTATTATTCGCAAAGATTCCGTATACTCGCCTCCATCTGCTCGGAAAACACTAGATATCAAAAAATACCAAAGAAATCGGAATATTACTCAGCAGCGAAATCGGCAACAAGATTTCTATACACTAGCAGAACAAGCAAGACAATATGTTTATACGATTTACGATAAAAAAGTAGAGCAGCGAGCAATCGGCGAAACAAAGGAAGATTATGTAAATATTTATCATGAAGCCATGCAAGGCATACCGTCATCGGTGAATTTGATTAAAAAGCATATCGATGATTTTGTTGTCGAACAAGGATTAAGAGACACACCTTTTCCTGAGTACTATCGTTCTTTAGTCGATGGTCTTTTTGAAGAAGAATTCGGATGGGGTCCACTTGCTGCCTTTCGTTATGAAAGAGATTGTGAAGGTGCACAGGTTCTTGGGGTGGATATCAAATTCAAACGCTCCTGGGGTTGGGAATTACAGCCCTTCCGATTTAAAAGTGTAAAACAGGTTTTAGAATTAGCTCAACGTTTTTCAAATATGAATGCTCGAACGACATTAAATGAGCATACAAACCCGGAAATGGAAACAAAAACTCATGATAACCTCCGTGTATCAATTATGATTCCAAAAAGAATGCATGGAGAACCTGTTATTACCATGCGAAGGAAAGTAATTAAGGATCTAAGTTTTGAAAACCAAGCAAGCTTCGGAACCATTCCTGATTCAGCCATTCCATTGTTCGAAAGCTTAGCTAGATTCCAAGTCAATAGTGTTATTGCTGGGCCACCTGGTTGCGGAAAATCTACAATGTTACAGGCCTTTTTACATTATGCCTGTTATGAAAAAAGAAACGGAGTAAAGGTTCCTGAGCGAATAAATACGGTATATGCAGAAAGTTATCCCGAATTTGATGTTCGGGAGATTCATCCCCAATCAAATATTCTACATATGATTGGTCGGGGGGAAGAGTTTGAACAGATTATTATGGCTTCCATTCTTCGACATGATATAGGGCGAGTAGTATTAGGGGAAATTCGTGAACATGAAGTAGGTCTTTATAGACGTGCTAGTTTACAAGGGATTAAACAAGTAATGGGTACCCTTCACGATTTAGATCCCATTAACATACCTGAAATAATGGGTAACCTGTATCTTCAGTATTATCCAAACGGTACGGAATCTAAAGTAGTTTATGAGACATTTGCAAGAAACCTTCATTTTGCTGTTTCCATGGATGAGGTACTGTACGAAGATCAAGGACAAGAACAGTTAGAAAAAAAGGTAACAGGAATTCATTTGTATGATGTGGATCCTCAAACAAGCGAAATAAAGTTATTTACCATTATGAATTTCGATATTTACAGAAAAGAATGGGTTTTTAATAGTCATATCCCTGAACGTTTTGAAAGATTAGTAAGAAAATATCATCGTGAGGCTTTTGAACAATTTATCCTTACCCTCAGCTCCTTAGAAAATCGCGGAACGATTCAGGCAGGTGAATAAGGATGGCCAATTTTTATCAAATTGGTTTGAATGTCTTAATTTACGGGATTGGTCTGGCAAGTGTAATTGGAATTTGGATAGGTTTAGGTCTTAACATCCGCAGAACACGTGAACGTTTTAAGGTTAATCGCAAGATGCGATTAGCTGTATATAATCGTAAATGGCTTCAATTTCCGATTATGAGAAAATATCACTTTCTGTTAACTTCGTCTCTAAGAAAATATGAATTAGAGTACTTTTCACGTATCGTGTTAACACAGTTTTTATTTTTCGCTTGTTTCACGATCATACTTTATTTATTAATTCATGGTATTGGATTAGCAGCTATTCTATCGGCCATGTTTTTCTATGCCTTACCAATCAGTTTTCTTTATTTACGTCATAAGCAACAACAGACCGTCCTACAGGATGAATTGGTTGAGGCATCCGTTGTTTTATTACAAGAATATCAGAAAAATCACTACCATATGCTTTATGCATTGAAATCTGTTTCAGAAAAGGTAGAAGGGCAAAGTCAAATTGCCTATGCCCGGCTATTTGCAAGGATGCATGATGACGATGAAATGAAAGAATTAGCAGCTGAAACGTTTGCTTTCCAGTTAGGTCATTTTAGAGGAAAAAACCTTGCAAGTATTATACTACGAGCTTGTAAGGATGGGGTGCCAGTTACTAGATTAATAGAAGATTTAGTAGAGGACATCACTGAGTTTAATAAAAGAATTCGGGATGCAGAGACCGAAGCAAGAGAAACAGCATTGATTGGTTATGCACCAATCCCCTTATTAATCATGCTTCATATCATTAATGATAAATGGTTAATTCCTAACGGAGAAGCCTTTTATTATCAATTCCAAACCGATAAGGGACTAAAATCTTTTTTGATTTCCGTTGTGTTTGGATTAATCGGGATGGGTCTAGCCTTAATGGTCAAACGACCTAAGAAAATGTAGAAAGGAGGATATACGTGGATTGGCTCATTCAGAATTACCAAACTGTTTATATCTTGTTGATAGGCATTCTGCTGTTACTCAGTTATTTATTCTTACAAAGATCACAATATGATGAGCGTAGGCGTAACCGTTTTAGAAGAAAATATCTCATCCATCGCTGGACCATATGGCAAGAGAAACTTTATAACCAAGAACATGAGACATTCCTAAGACGGCATGGGGTTCCACTGTTTATCAATAGTGTCCGAATCAATGCCCTGCGTATTGGGATATTGGTTTTGCTTATAATCATTGTTTTGTTTGGAGTAATAACAGGAAAAGCACTGCTTTCGGTGTTGGATATAGTGATGTGGGGATCCTTGTCCATTATTTTGACACCAAAAAAACCCTACCCATTATTCTACATGGTTAAGTTTTTCCAGCGCAAACATGCCAATGAAGTATCTAATGAGGTTTATCAGTTATACAACGAGATCAAATCCCAGTTTCAAATGCGGTCTAATGGGCTTGCAAATACCTATTACATCATTCAGCAAACTTTACCTTATTACAAATACATTCGTATGCCGCTTGAAAAAATGTTGCCGCTATTAGAAAAAAAACATTTACATGAAGCATGGGAGGTATTTGCTAATGAAATAGATACTCCCGAATCAAAAATGCTCGGTGTCGTTATGAAGGAAGTTGAAGCAACGGGGACAGAACAAGCACTGCTGCTTCTTGAGCAAAAGAGACAAGAGTTTTCTAACCACTTATATAACCGCTATACCGATTATCTTAGAAGAAGAAAGAATCTCATTTTTTCTTTAGTTGTATTCGGGGCCATGATGGTTTTTATCAATGAAGTAACTGTTTTCTACATGTGGTACAAAGACATTATGTCGAATGTTAATGAGATCAGCACTGGCTGATGGATTTTACAGATATTTATCATTCAAAAATGGAGGAGAAGAAATGGACAAGCTTTTAATTTTACTGATGGTTATTTTATTTGCGGTTGCTGTCACTAGCCAAACAATTTTCCAAGAAGGTGGACTTCAACAAGATTCTATTGATATGAAAGATAAAACTCAAACGATTATTCAGGATGCTAATACAACTATGGATAACTTCAGCAAAGGAACTACTACTCCATAAAAGGAAAATAGGGAGGTGGTGTACAAGCTTTGGATAAACTAATTATTTTATTAATGATCATTTTAGCTGGGGTGGGTATTACAAGTATTACATTATTCCAGGATAACGGTCTTATCAAAGATACCAAAGAAACAAAAGAAAATACTCAAAAGATAATGACCGACACCCATGTTTATATCGATAAACTCAATAATAACTAAAATATCAAATTTAATGGAGGAAATACTTAATGGATAAACTACTTATTTTATTAATGGTAATTTTATTTGCGGTTGCTGTTACAAGTCAAACTATTTTCCAAGAAGGTGGACTTCAACAAGACTCTATTGATATGAAGGATAAAACACAAACGATTATTCAAGATGCAAACACAACAATGGATAACTTCAGTAAAGGAACTACTACTCCATAAAACTAAATTGTTTAGAATTGGTTAAAGCGAACCCCCTATTCATACCGGGGTTCGCTGATTTATGGGAGGTTTTATAACGTGGAAAAATTAATCGTCTTTATGATGTTACTCCCTTTTTCACTCCTTCTGCTGTTTCAGCCATCTTTAGATCGACTAGAAGAAGGGCGAGAAAAGGTTGTCCAAGTTGCCATCCAACGAGGGGTTGAACGGGCTGCCATCGATGGATACTTTACCGAAGATATCAAAAATGATATGTATGCTGTTTTAAGTGCGGTTGGATACCAAGAAGCAGAAATTGAATTTATTGGAACTGAAAGGCCTACTTACAGAGGGGATTATATTGAGGGGACTTTAAAGGTACCAAATAAATATCAATTTTTGCTGTTTGAAAACTTGTTTGAAGGCACAACAAGCGATAAATATCATATTCATACAGCTACCCGCATGAGTGAATTTATTAATTAAATGCAGAAGGAGGGGAAAACATGGAAAAATTGATTATGTTTATGATGATTTTAGCATCGTGCCTATATTTTTGGGTAAAGGATGTAGAAATCGTTTTAATGGACCGGGCTTACCGAACCATTCAGTATGGATTAGAACATGCGGTGCATGATGCGGCGTTGCAAGTGGAAATCATGCCATTATCGGAGGGGTTTATAGTATTTGACCAACCAAAAGCAGAAGAGGTTATGTATCAAAGTATTCAGCATAACTTGCCTGTTGATTCCATGTTATCCCCTTCTTCTGATATATTTTTTACGGAACCGTTAAAAATTATAGATATTGTATACCTTGATGATAACTTTGTGGGAAGTTTCCCGATGACCTGGGAGTACATGTTACCCAATGGAAAAAAATTTGAACGTGCTATTTTCGGCCCTTCAGTTGCCCATATTGTAGATGTAAAGATACAAGGAGCTGGAAAAACTACTCCTTTTGTTGTTATTCAAGAATATAAAGGCTACGGAGGCTAAAAACTACACTAACCGCTTAAAATGAAATAGATATTTGTAAAAAGTTTCTACTAAACTTTAAATCACATTGAAGGTTATTTCCATACATGATAGTCTAGTATTAATAATAGTTTTCTAAATTTTTTGCGACACTAGGTTGTCTGCGGTTATGGAATAAAGCGGTCTCTTTGACTTTTGGTGTGTTCCCTTTGGGCTGTCCATCAAATGTCTAGAACCGCTTTTTGCATTGTATAAGGCCCATAAGGAAGTGTGATGTTCGAATCTTCTTCACTAAAAGTTAGTTGTAGTTTATTAACACTTATAATATAATGTTATATAATAAATGGTTAATTAGGAGGAATGAAAATGATAAAAAAATTGATTATATCGAGTGTTATGGCTTTTGGAGTGTTACTAGCTCAAACAAGTGTAGGAGACGAAGTCCAAGTACAGGCAGCAACTAAGTTGCCGGATAATCACGAAATTGAACAACTTAAAGTAGAATGGACTGGAAAGAATAGTTATCATATTCACGTAGGGGATCGTAAAGGTACATTGCTTATTCGTGTAGACCAACCTAAGAAAGAATGGAACATTGAGTGGGTAAACTGGAGAATCTCGAAACCACTTGCAGTAAACTTTCATATGCACTCTGAATTGGACCAAGAGAAACAACCATATATTGCACCACTAAATTTTAGACCTGATTATGGTTATGATTTTGCAAAACAAGGTGAAGTAGATTCGTTGGCTAAAAAAAATGGAAGAATTAGAAATGGTTTAATGCAGTTTAGTGATTTTTCCGATCCTGATTACTATTTAGGATTAGCTATTTATCTACCTGAGAATTATAGTAAAGATGGTGTTTATTGGTTTGGTGGTATTGGATCTGCACTAAGAGAAGATGGTCAAGTAAAAGCTTATTTTTACCCAGATTCCTACGTGGTTCCAGAAGCAATAAAACAGGTAAAGAAAGACGGAACGTTTCCCCTTCTTAATAAAGTAATGTGGGGGAAAACTGAGCTTTGGCAGAGTCAGTTGGGGAAAGTAACTATCAAACATCCTACCACTCTTTGGAAACGGTTGGATAATGGAAAATTAGAGAAGGTAAGAGACTTGAAAGCTGGAGATGAATATAGAGTATATAAGTATCTGAATGAAAAAAAAGGCTTATATGGAGTCGGAGCAAAAATGTATGTTGAACGTGATTCATCAAAGGTTTTGTATGAAACCCCATCCAAAAGGAATCTCCGTTTGGTGCGTATTATGCACGGTCAGGAGTAACAAGCAAATTGACTTAGTATAATAGATTCGGTATTATGTTAGTATCAATAATATCGAATGAGGAGCACCCTCAAAGTACAAAACGACCTAGTGTCGTTCTGTCTTTGAGGGTGCTTTTTTTATTGGAGGTGAAGTGGTTGAAAAAAGTTAATAATCACACCTACAAAAAAGGGGAAGGAGAATGAAGCTAAATAAAAAGTTGTTTCTTTTTTTATTAGTACTTTTATTATCGCCACTTATTCTACCCAATGATGAACAAGTTGCCTTTGCTGCCAAAATGAACACTTTAGGTGGACCTTCATCGGCAGTTCACCGGCAACATAATTCAAGTTTATGGGATGGATCTTTAAGTTCTGATAGTCGAGGGTATGAAAGATGGCTGTTAAGAAGTGTAAATACAAACCGTTTTAGTTGGCATCAATGGGCGTTCCAAAATGGGTACTCTAATTGGCAAATTGTTGCAGGATATGAGAGCCCCACAGCCTACACACCACCTCCTGGATGGGAAATCCAAGGAATCCTTAAATATCCTGTTTACCGTCCTAGAACCTATCCCATTTCCATTAGGGACTGTACTTTAGAAACAACAGGCCAAACCAGCCCTGCAACAGAGGCGGGAGATGGAAGATGTACGCCACATACATTCCAAGGAACTCTAATCAGTAACCAGTGGGTATTATCTATCTCTAAGTCACATTGGAGATACTATGGTGACGCGTCTACTTGGGAAGGAAAAACGGGGCCATTTTATCTGTTTAATGCGGCACAGCAAAATGGTTATGCCTATGATTTTCGTATCAAACCTATTGCAGACCCAGAACCTCCCGAAGAATGGATTCCACCTGACCCTGGTGGAGGAGGAGAGCCCGACCCTGGGGATGGAGGGGGAGGAGACCCTGGGCCTCCACAACCACCACCTAATATTCCGCCCACTGTGGAAATTTACGGACCTGAAGAAGTAATGGCGGGCGAAACATTCTTAGTTTGGGCTGCTGGGGAAGATGTGGATGGTACCGTAGAAGAATATCGATTTAGTAATGTACCTCCTGCTACGGAACAAAACGATAATTTGTTATACCCGTCTTATCCTAAAACGGGAAATTACTCCATATTAGTAAGAGCCATAGATAACGAGGGGGCTCAAAGTAAACCTGCCACACATAATGTTAAGGTCATTGCACCTCAACCAAGTGCGAACTTTTATGTAAGAGGAACAGAAAAAGAAAATAGAAAAATTACTTTAGATCCTGTCCATCCGTATAGATACTTAAATACTTACCGTGCAGGTGTCATAGAAGCATTCCCCATGGTTGAGGAAAAATGGTCAATAACTGCTGTTGATCCAGAAAAACAAAAATATATCATGACACACGCAAATTTGAATGATAATTTGTCTTATAAAGAGGCCATTGACATTCTGATAAAGGTTCGTGGGCAGTACAAAGTAAAACGATACGTTAAAAATAGTATTGGTCTAGAAGATACTGTTGAGAAAATAATTACAGTTCAACCTGATCTATTGCCAGTTGCAGACTTGGATGTTACCACAAAATTGTTTAGAGACGATGTGAAAAATCAACCTGAATACTCAAAAGCTGTAATTAAGACTATAGATAAATCTTACTCAGATGATGATAAAATAGGACAACGCATTTGGTCTTACTATTATGATTTAAATAATGATGGGGATTTTTCAGATGAAGAGGAAGTGGTTGTCTCTACTAATAATGAGGAGGATATTAATATTAGGGTAGAAAAGGTTGGCAAATACCTTATCCAATTAAAAGTAATTGAAAAGTTTGGGCAACCTACCATTGATGAATTTGTTGTTCCCGAAGATAGACGTAGGCATCATGTATCCGAAAGTCAAACAGAGTTAAATATCCCTATAAAGCCTTTAGAACAACGAACAGTAACTGTAGATAATCTTGCACCAAATGCCACTTATAATGTTAGGAAAAAGGGAGAAACCGAACAACCCAACGAAAAACAACCTAAGGTTGATGTACAAATTGCTTTAGATGAAGTACCTTATTCTATTTCTCAAGTTCAATCTGGAATGACAAAGTTAAGGGAACGTTTAAATGCTGAAAATATCCAAGCGAACATCTCAGTTGAACCATTGAAGACACCGCTAAAAAAAGTT
The DNA here is from genome assembly GCF_058792595.1 of Cytobacillus sp. MT66. Classification (NCBI taxonomy): domain Bacteria; kingdom Bacillati; phylum Bacillota; class Bacilli; order Caryophanales; family Bacillaceae; genus Cytobacillus; species Cytobacillus sp. MT66. Next base: position 126,266 of record NZ_JBXAFB010000008.1, on the reverse strand, counting down.
GTAGATATGTCTTCTAGTTTATTAAATTCTATGTTTCTATTAGATTCCGGGGAAATTTATAGCGCTGGAAATACAGAATCTTTAAACGGACTCGGTACTAACAGGGGTGATCATCCAATACCGGTTCCCATGATAAAAACATGGGCAGATGACGCAAAAGCAATTGCAATTTCACAGGGTTTAGGTCATGCTTTGATATTACTTGATAATGGAGAAGCCTATTACTCTGGTGAAATTCCGTATACTAGTTCTCATAGACGTACAAATGTCCCTAAACGTATAGGTTGGGATTCTGGTGTAATTGCTGCTGAAGCAGGGTATTACTCATCATTCCTTTTATATGGATCAGGAGAAGTATTTTCTGCGGGGGATGCCCCCAGTGCTATGCTCGGGAGAGGAACTTCTGCGGATACTTATTGGGGACAAGTGATTGAATCCTGGGGAACAAATAAAATTGTACAGGTTTCTTCAGGAACTAATCACACACTATTTCTTGATGAAAAAGGTAATGTTTGGGCTACAGGAAGTAATGATGCTGGAGAATTAGGAATAGGTAATAAAACCGAGAAAAACAAACCGGTTGCGGTAACTAAAACTTGGGGATCAAAAAAGGTTAAACAAGTTTCTGCGGGAAGATATGTGTCATACTTCCTATTAGAAACTGGGGAAGTTTATGCTGCTGGAAACGGTTATTATGGACAAATAGGAGATGGGTCTAATACAGACCGAACCAAACCTGTCCCTGTTAGCGAAACTTGGGGAAACGAAAAAGTTGCTAGTGTTAATGCTGGACAATATTCTGGTTTCTTTTTACTAGAAAATGGGGAAGTTTATGCAGTCGGAGAAAACACAGAGGGCGAGCTTGGAGATGGAACTAAAATCGATAAGAATAAACCTGTAAAAGTTGTTAATACATGGGGTGATGCTAAGGTTAAAAAAGTCCATTATAGCGTCCGGCATACCCTTTTTCTACTCGAAACAGGTGAAGTCTACGTTGTGGGTAGAAATGATTATGGGCAGTTTGGTAATGGCACAAAAAAAGATTCGACTAAAGCTCTTCCAATACTTGATTCTTGGAACCAAAGCCGCGATAACTCAGCTTGGAAAGAATCATACGATATGATGTTTGGTGTTCTATTAAGTCGGGATGCTGTTGATAGCACTCATATAGCAAATCAAATGATGGGCTTTGATGCAAGCTTTGTTGGTGTAGGTGCAGCCGGAAATCGGTCACAAATGGAGGCTATCATACAAAGAAATCTTAATCGCGGAACTTTTATTAGAGAAGAGCCAAACGGATTAACTGATAACCAAAACATTGAGCGAATCGCAAATGAACTGGCAGACTATATCATTTCTGAAATAAAGAAGAAACAAGAAGCCAAAGAACTCTATTTAACTCTAGACGAGCAGGCAGATTATCAAAAAAGCTATAATGATGCTGAAAACGACCCGCTCTTAACAGAGAAATGGAAATTTGCACATGACCCATCAGTATTTGAAAATGATATGGGGCAAGATCCGCGGCACTTGAAAGAGCTAACTGCTCCTATTGAACAATTTTCAAAAGTTGGGCTTTACCGTCCAAACTATTCGGCAAAAGACGAACCAATCTTTTGGAAAGACAACCGCTTTGACAGTTATAGGAAATGGTCGCCGGAATATGATGAATGGTCTATTTTTGTTCACCGTAAACCAGTCCCTAAATTTAGTTTTACAATTGATACAAAGCGAAACTATACAATTACCAATGAAGCATATGATTTAGACAAGCAATCCATTGATATTGGAAACGGACCTGGAATTCGTAAACAGACTTGGTATTGGAGAGAAAAAGGACAAAGCACTTGGCAAGAAGGGCTGCCAGCATCTCCGCTTTCTAACAAAGTATATGAAATAAAGAATTCTGTCATTGATTTCCAACATAGAGAAGAAAGTGTTATTAAGGAATTGAATGCATCAGGTGTCAATGTCCCACCAATACCTTTATTCTCACTAGACCAGGAAGTAGAGCAGGGACAAATTTTTGTACCTAAAGATATGTCCTATGATCCGAATGGTGACGATATTACGGAATGGCGCTGGTGGATTAAAAAGGTTGAAGAGGATGACACTGACTCAACAGCAGACATTAATTTTGAGGAGGTACCTTCACAACCTAGTAGATTAAGTAATCCTGAATTACTTGTTGATGAAAAAGGTACTTATATTGTTCGACTTCAAGTAAAAGACGAACACGGCTTATGGTCTGCAGATCCAAATAAGTATGCGTATCAAACCATTAATGTTTATTCAACCAACGAAGCGCCTATGGCTGGATTTACAGTTAAAAATGCTTATGTAGGAAGTCCGTTAGTTGTCACATCTACAGCTGACGACCCAAATGGAGATCCACTCACTTATTCATATCAGGTAATCACCCCATATGGTGATGCCCTAACCGTCGAAACAGGTTCATCCACTTTAGACAGAAGAGGAAACCCTATTACTCTTGACGAGTTTGGGAACTTTAGCATTCAAACGTATGATACTGCTGATGTTGGAACTTGGACTTTTACTCAAACGGTTACTGACCCTGATGGGGCGGTTACGCAGGATGGCCCGAAAACTGCTGAAGTTTATCCATTAATTTTATCCGGTAACGTGTTCCATACTGATGAATGGCTTCGAATCCATATGAAAGAGGGAAACCCGCCTAATTCCTTCTATTCGGGAGAGAAATTTCTTTTAGGAGCAGATGTATCCGATTATCCGATTAAATCTTCAAATGTATCTATTAGTGGGATATTGGAAACAGGAGAACCATTTAGTGCTAATGTTTCATTGTCCCAAGAAAGTAATACTTACTTATCGGGAAGCTATTTTGAAGAGAGGTTTGCGAAAAAAGGAACCATGATTAAAGAAGGCTCCGAAGTTTCTTTTGTATTTACTGTCGTTTATGAAAACGATTATTCTCCAGAGGAATTTGAAGTAAAGGTCAACATTATAGACAATGTTTTTAACTACTTAAATTCAAGATACCATAGGAATTACTAATATGCATGAAGGCTATTTGTGATAAATAGCCTTCTTTTTTTATTGACTAGAAGAGAGTTAGGATCTCTATGTAATCTATTGACTAAGGAAATAGGGTTAGGTATTATGTTTGTATAAATATAAATGTGAGGAGCACCCTCAAAGTACAAAACGACCCAGTGTTGTTCTGTCTTTGAGGGTGCTTTTTTTTATTGGAGGTGAAATGATTGAAACTAGCTATAAATATCAATAAGAAGGACAATGCAATGAAGTTTAATAGAAAAATATTTATCGTTTTATTGGTGCTTTTATTATCTCCAATATTATCAGTCCCTAATGATGAACAATTTGCCTTCGCTGCTGCCAAAATAAATACCCTTGGTGGACCTTCATCGGCAGTTCACCGGCAACATAATTCAAGTTTATGGGATGGATCTTTAAGCTCTGATAGTCGAGGGTATGAAAGATGGCTGTTAAGAAGTGTGAATGCAAACCGTTTTAACTGGCATCAATGGGCAGCACAAAATGGGTACTCTAACTGGAAAATCGTTGCAGGATATGAAAGCCCCTCAGCTTATACACCACCTCTGGGTTGGGAAATTCAAGGAATCCTTAAATATCCTGTTTATCGTCCTCGGACATATCCCATTTCCATTAGGGATTGTACTTTAGAAACAACTGGTAATATAAGTCCTCCAACTGAGGCGGGAGATGGAAGATGTACGCCACACACATTCAAAGGTACCTTATCTAGCAATCAGTGGGTTTTATCCATTTCCCAGTCCCATTGGAGACATTATGGTGATGCTTCAACATGGGAAGGGAAAACAGGGCCTTTTTATCTGTTTAATGCCGCACAACAGAATAGTTATGCTTATGATTTTCGTATCAAACCGATCGAAGATCCTGAACCACCTGGGGAGTGGATTCCACCTGACCCCGGAGGAGGAGATCCAGGGGGGGGAGACCCTGGAGATGGAGGTGGAGAAGACCCCGGACCACCGCAGCCGCCACCTAATATCCCACCTACTGTACGGATTGAAGGACCAGCAGAAGTAATGGCTGGGGAGGATTTTTGTGTTAATGCATTCGGGGAAGATGTTGATGGTACGGTTGAAGAATATAAGTATATCAATCCACCAAACGGCAGTTCCCAAAGGGAACCTTCCGACTCATTTCTTTGCGGTATTATCTACCCTAATATTGGAACCTACTCCATTTCTGTAAGAGCAATAGATGATGACGGAGCGTCAAGTTCTCCTGCAACTCACACAGTAAAAGTTATTGCCCCCCAACCGACTGCAGATTTTTACGTTTGGGGAACGGAAAAGGAAAATAGGAAAGTCACCCTAAAAGCGCTTGAGCCATATAATTATCGGATTGGGGTTATCGATGCCTTTCCAATGGTTGAAGAGAAGTGGTCCATAACCGCATTAGACCCTCAAAACCAACAATACATCAAAACCCATACCGACCTAAGTCAGAATTTATCGTATGATCAAATGATAGATGTCTTAATGAAGGTTAGGGGAGATTATAAGGTAAAACGGTATGTAAAAAATAGCGTTGGCCTTGAAGACACCGTAGAAAAAGTAATAAACATCAAACCTGATTTACTGCCCGTTGCTGATTTTGATATGGCAACGAAGATTTTTAGGGATGATGTAAAAGAGCAACCAGAACATTCTAAAGCTATCATTAAAGTAACAGATAAATCCTATTCAAATGACGATCAAATCAATCAACGTATCTGGTCGTATTATTACGATTCTAACAATGATGGCAACTTTGAGGATGAGGAAGAAGTTATTGTTTCAACGGAAAATGAAGAGAACCTAGAAATTAGGAATCTTGAAAAGGTAGGAAAATATCTGATTCATTTAAAGGTAATTGAGGATTTTGGGCAACCTACTATTGAGGATTTTGTGGTGCCAAAGGACCGTAGAAGACATCAAGTAACGGAAACCCAAATGGAGTTGAATATACCCATAAAACCAATAAAGGAACGAACAGTTACCGTTGACAACCTTGCTCCTAATGCCACCTATAATGTAAGGAAAAAAGGAGAAGCAGAAGAGCCCGAGAAAGACGAAATGACCGTTAGCCTACAAATTGGATTGGATCAGGATGCGACACCTTATTCATTGGCAGCTGTCGAAACGGGAATGGCTACTGCGCGAGAACGCTTGAATGCTGAAAACATCCAAGCCAATATAACTGTGAAACCATTAAAACAACCTTACAAGAAAGTTGTAGATATCTCCTCTTATTGGAGTAGTTCTTTCTTCGTATTAGATTCAGGGGAAGTTTATGCTGCCGGTAGTAATGGATATTCTGGAAGTGGTGGTGACCTATTTGGTTTAGGAACAAATGGGGGAGAATCTTATCCTACTCCAGTTAAAGTAGTTGAAACCTGGGCACCATCAAAAGTTGTTAAGGTTGCTTCAGCAAGTTCACATGCTTTATTTTTATTGGATAATGGCAATGTTTTTGCCACTGGACCAACTTATTACTCTGGAAGAAAATCTTCTAATTTCGCTTCTCAAGTTCAAAAAGGATATATGTATTTACCGTTAAACGCATCGGTAACTGATATCGATGCTGGCCAAGCTAGTTCTTTCTATTTACTTTCAAATGGGGATGTTTACGTAGAAGGCTGGGAATATCATGGTGAATTTTCTGATGGGCCGAATACTCCTCATTATTATATTAATAGAGCTACAGGTCAATGGGGTACAAATAGGATTGTTCAAGCATCGAATAGAATAGTTCACTCTTTATTTTTGGATCAAAATGGTAACGCTTATGCAGCAGGTAACAATGGATCTGGCGAATTGGGAACAGGGCAAAGTACTTCAACTGTTTTGCATAATGCCGCTCCTGTTAAAAAGCCTTGGGGTAATAAAAAGGTTGTAAAAGTAGCTGCTGGAGAGTATACATCCTATTTCTTAATAGAAAATGGAGATGTATATGCCGCGGGGCAAAACTATAATGGTCAATTAGGAATTGGGACTAGCGGATTAGGCAAGGATAAGAACAATCCAACTCTTGTCCATAAATCCTGGGGCACAGATAAGATTGTTGATATTGTAGGAGGTTATGATAGCGGCTTTTTCTTAACTGAACATGGAGATGTATATGGAGTCGGAAGTAACTCACAAGGTCAGCTTGGAAATGGAAATAAAGTAGACCAAAGCCGTCCAGTAAAAATGATCAATACATGGGGCAGTAATGAAAAGGTTGTAAAAATATCAAACTATCACACTTTTACGTTATTACTATTAGATACAGGTGAAGTATACGCTGTAGGTAACAACGCAACAGGACAACTTGGAAATGGAACCAAAACTAACTCTCTTCGTGCTGTACCCGTTTTAGATTCCTGGAACCAAAATAGAGAAATTGGTGCGTGGTCGGAAACTAACGATGACATGATGTTTGGAATCCTTTTAAGTAGAGGCGATGTTGATTCAACAGCTATTTCCAATTTAATGTTAGGGTATGATGCTCATTTTATTGGGGTAGGTACTTCAATTAATCGGTCTCAGATGGATGCGATTATACAAAGAAATATGAACCGTGGTACATTTCTAAGTGATGAACCTAATAGTTTATCCGAAGCAGAAAATCTAGAACGATTTGCTAATCAAATTGCAGATTACATTATTTCGGAAGCTCATAAGAAAAAAGAGGCTAAGGAACTCTATCTAACCCTAGATGAACAAGCAGAGTATCTAAAAGATTATAAGGATGCAGAAAACGATCCACTTTTAACAGAAAAATGGAAGTTTGACCATAATCCGTATTTTTTTGAAAATGATATGGGACAAGATTTGCGCCATCTTAAAGATTTGACTATTCCTATTGAAGAATTTACAAAGGTTGGCAGTTATCGCCCTATCTATACAGCTAAAGATGAACCTATATTTTGGAAAGACGATCGATTTGAGAGCTATAGAAAATGGGCTACGGAATATGATGAATGGTCCCTATATGTTCACAGAAAACCCGTGTCAGAATTTAGCTTTACTATAGAGACAAACAGAAGTTACACCATTACTAATGAAGCATATGATTTAGACAAGCAATCAATTGATATTGGAAATGGACCTGGAATTCGTAAACAGACTTGGTATTGGAGAGAAAAAGGGCGAAGCAATTGGCAAGAAGGATTACCCGCTTCTCCATTATCAAATAAAGTGTATGAAGTGAAGAATGAAGTGGTTGACTTCCAATACCGAGAAGAACATGTAGTTAAAGAATTGAATGCATCAGGTGTCAATGTACCACCTATCCCGTTATTTTCTCTAGATCAGGAGATCGAACAGGGGCAAATTTTTGTCCCAAAGGATATGTCTTATGATCCGAATGGTGATGATATAACGGAATGGCGCTGGTGGCTTAAAAAGGTGGACAAAGACGATCCTGACCCAACAGCAGACGTTAATTTTGAGGAGGTTCCTCCACAACCTGGTAGATTGAGTAATCCAGAATTAATGGTTGAGGAAAAAGGTACTTACATTGTTCGTTTGCAAGTAAAAGACGAACATGGTCTATGGTCTGCAGAGCCAAATAAGTATGCGTATCAAACCATTAATGTTTATTCAACCAACGAAGCACCAGTGGCAGGATTTACAGTAAAGAATGCATATGTAGGAAGTCCCTTAGTTGTCACATCTACAGCTGAAGACCCAAATGGAGATCCACTCACTTATTCATATCAAGTTGTTACTCCTTATGGCGATTCATTTATCGTAGAAACGGGGTCAACAGCGTTAGATAAGAGAGGAAACCCCATTACACTTGATGTGTTTGGAAACTTTAGTATTCAAACATATGATACAGAAGATGTAGGCACGTGGACTTTTACTCAAACCGTAACCGATCCCGATGGAGCGGGTGCACAGGATGGCCCGAAAATGGCTGAAGTATATCCTTTAATTCTGTCAGGAAACGTTTTTCATACTGATGAATGGCTACAGATTCATATGAAGGAAGGCAATCCACCTAACTCTTTCTATTCAGGAGAAAAATTCCTTTTAGGTGCGGATGTTTCGGATTATCCAATTAAATCCTCAAACGTATCTATTAGTGGTGTATTAGAAACTGGGGAACAGTTTAGTGCCAATGATTCTTTATCACAAGAGAGTAGCACCTATTTATCAGGAAGCTATTTTGAACAAAGGTTTGCTGAAAAAGGTACAATGATTAAAAAAGGATCAGAAGTATCCTTTGTATTTAGTGTTATTTATGAAAATGACTATTCTCCAGAGGAATTTGAAGTTCGAGTCAATATAATTGGAAATGTCTTTAATTACTTAAATTCAAGATACCATAGAAATTATTAATGGGATGGAAGACTGTTTAAATTTTTAAGCAGTCTTCTTTTTTTGTTACTTGTAAAAACATTTTTCAATCAGGAACCCTTGAATTTTCGGAAAATTCTTGATTGTGTTACTGGAAATTTGTATGATTATATTGACTATAAACAATTCATTTTTAGGAAGATTTTCTTCTACATATGTTACTATAAGGTAAAATAATATTTGCTTAAAGGCAACATAGATATGGAAGGTACTCGCCAAATTATCTAGAAGAATTAAAAATTTATCTTTTGTAATTATTTGACCAGGAAGGTTGTGTACAGTTGTTGGGGCAGCAATATACTGAATATTTTTACACACGAACTAAGAATATTGACCAAGGTAATAATGAGTTATTTCTGTTTGTCGGATTAACAAAAAAAACATATCAAACCCTTGGTATATCAACTCGAAAAAAGGTAGAACCTATTTTTTCAGAAGTAAAGGAAATGTCCGCAGCTGATTCGCTTAATAAGTACAATTTAATACCAGAAGGTACTGTAATTGTTGAAGTTACTGAAAAGGAATTTGAAGGTTTAGTCCAGACATCAAAAGAAAATGTAGATCGTTTAATTTTTTATTTCCTTGATGCTCGCCCTTCCTAGCTTGAAAAGATGATAACTTTTTTGTATGCTTAAATTATCTTGATTTCTTTTTCTTTATGCGGTATTAAGTTACACGCGGTTAATAAAATAATAAGCCTTTGGGGCTGTTTGTGTATCATGGTTTCTTTACCATGGCTACCAAACAACCTCAAAGGCTTTTTGCGTTCTATAAAGGAATCAAGGTAAAAACTTTGAGAAAGGGTGTTATGAATGAAGAAAAGTTGTAAAAAGATCAGGGTGAGAGGAAATTGTCTGTTTAGTTGTCAATGGGAGATATTGAATATCGGTAAATTTATAGAATATGAGGTGAAATAAACATGTACAAAATTACATGTTTTCTAAAGGAAGAACAAGAGGATCTCCTTGCATTTCTGCGCCCCCTTCAATTTACCGTAGACAGAAGTAAAAAATTGATATGGGATAATGGGTTAACTCATTTTATTATAGAGCCATTTTCCTACAGAGGTAGAGAAACCCAAGGGTATAGGATTTATTTCAATGGAACTCCAGAATCTTATCAATACTTGTTTGATCGATTCCTTGGGTATTTCTCCCCCTCAATATGTGGGATTGAATTTAAAATGAGTACTGGTGAAAAACAGGAGTTTCTTATTTCTAAATCGGAAAAAGCGGGATTTACCCGAGGAGGCATGTATGGAATTTACACCTTCAAAGGTGTAAGAATTGTCATATTTCCAAATGGAGAAATTAATTTACAAATAAGAAATCGTAAATTTCAGATGTCGCAAATTGCGAGTTTTGCAAAAGAGATTGAGAATGTGGTTAAAGTCTTCCAACCACAAAATTTCAATCTCTTTTCTTTTGAACAAATTTATGAACAAGAGGGGTATGCCTCATGACCAATCAAAAACAGGCAGCTTTGTCAGCTTCAGAATTTATTAGTTTCATTGAGTCTGGGGACTATAGGAAAATGAAGCAAACCGAAGTCTTTTTAAAGCAAGCTAAGGTTTGTTTAAGGGAGATGTTAATAGAGTGGGAAGGAAAAAGGCATGAATTTAAAGATCTTAATATGGTAGCTAAATTCGTCCCTAAAAAGGTATATGAAACCGATCACTCTGGTTTAATCGAGGAACTTCTTTGCTATGTGAGGCATGATTTTATATTCTCGCTCATTCGATTAGAGCCAAAAGCAATAAAAGAAAATGAAATTTACGAAACACTTAGAGAATACCTGCTTCCAAAAACCTTTTATGTACGTCCTACATTAAATAAGGCAGGCAAGATGCAGGTTAGCTTACATGATTATATTTTTGGAGGTCAAACTGAAAAAGAGTTGATAGCTGAAATTAAGGAAACGTCCTTGCAGTACAAACAAAATCGCCTTAAAAGCTGGACTAAGTGCAGCCGAGATTACACGTATTGAGAGTGGCTTAAGAACAAATCCGTCTGTTCCAATATTATATACACTGGCTTAGACGTTGAATATTCGTTCAGTCGAGCTTTTGGCTGCAGCTGGGTGGAAAAAATTTGATTATATTCCGCGCAAATTATCCGCAGTAGATAAAGGGAACAAAGTAGCGGTTTGTCATATTTGTAAAAAAATATGTGGTGAGTTCCTCTTTCATGAGGATACAGAAATAAATATCATTTGTCCTTGTGGACAATCATGTTCGATTTACCCTCTGACATTGAAGGTTAATCCTGATGAAAAATAAGAGGGAATAGGTAAAGTTAAATATAAAACGGGATTGCTAAATTATAGGATTTCTATAATAGTAGCAATCCCTTTTATCGCAATAATAAAATTAAAGTATATCAACCGGAGTCGCAATGTTTTTTATTTTTAAATTTATTTTATTGAACTCATTTCAATTATGTATTACACCCTTCCCTTTCCATGTAAATCCCTCCCTTTGTTACTTTATCCCACAGTCACTTTTCCATTTTTCCACTGAGTTTGAGAACTAAAGAGGAAGGGGGAAGGATTCAAAATTATATTAGTATGATTTTCAATTGAATAATAATTTAGTGGTATTATTTCCCTTCCTATTCAATTTCTATCATGTTATAATATGATTAACTTATTTTTCATTTTGTCTTTTTGCCACTATTTTGTGTGCGGTTTATACAACGTTAAGCCTTTGGGGCTGTTTGTGATACATGGAATTATCTGTGTCTAACAAGCAACCTCAAAGGCTTTTTTGCATTTTCAGAGATCTGGAAAATAAGTAAAAACTTTGAGAAAGGGTGTTGAAAATGGTTCGATTAATGCCTGTTATTAACTATGCAGAAGCAAAGATTGACCAGATTAATCATGAGGTGTTTGGAGGGGATGCAAATTGTAGATATTTCCGATTGGAAATGCGAACACCTGATGGAAAGAGACGGTTTTATAGCCTTAAAGCTGATTCAAAAGAAGAGGCCAGAACAGAGGCGAAGGAACTTATTCATTGTATGATGAGTTCATTTCAAGATGAACGCATTATGTGGAGAATGGTCGGAGATAAGAATTGGAATCTTGGATCAGCCCTTGCAAAGAAATCAAAAAAGTCAATTATTCATCGAGCACTCGGTTACTTTTTTGATTTAGAGGATTAGTTTTAAAACCAAGGAGGTAAATAATATGATAAATCGAACAATTTTGGTCGGAAGACTTACTAAAGATCCTGAACTAAAATGCACCCCGAGTGGCGTTGCGGTTACTACTTTTACCTTAGCAGTTAATCGTACCTTTACTAACCAACAAGGGGAGCGGGAGGCAGATTATATTCATTGTCAGGCTTGGAGGAAATCTGCTGAAAATGTAGCTAATTACCTTCGTAAGGGTAGCCTGGTCGGTGTTGATGGGCGTTTGCAATCACGAAGTTATGAAAATGCAGATGGAAAAAGGGTGTTTGTTACTGAAATTGTTGCTGACAGCGTACAGTTCCTTGAACCAAAGAAGGAAACTCAGGGACATGTTCAAAATCCTTTGGCCCAGCAAGGTAATAGTTCCAGAACACAAAATAATAACAGGCCTCAACAGGATCATTCTAATATGAGAAACCAAGGTTTTGATTATAGTAATGATCCATTTGCTCATAGTAGTAATGTAGAGTTACCTGGTGAGGAATGGCCTTTTTAACAAGTGTTAGGGTGAGTTATATCATATTTTACAAAAAAGAGTATCCAAAAAGGATACTCTTTTTGTGCTAGTAATGATCCCGGTAAATCCTGACCCTTTTGGCAGGTTCGGTTATGAGGAGAAATAGTAAGATGATTGCAACAAAGGTTAATGCTTTAATGAAAAAAGTTAATCGGCATCAATGGACTGCAGAATCAATATCGTCATTAGATGATATGCAAAGTCTTGTTGGTGGCTATGTCGAAAGATTATCCTTACCCCATAATATTCATTTATGGGTAAATGAAGAAGCAGCACTCACTAAACTGGAACTTAACTTAATGTTGATATGGGACGATCATCCACGTTTTCATCAACCTATATTCGGTCCAGTTTTTTTAACAAGTTTTGATAACCATGGAGAGATGACTTCTTTAACAGATAAACAAAAACAGTGGCTAACTCACCATTTAGTACACGTTCGTTTGGCAAATGGACAAAACTTAATTGCCATTGACCTTCGTGAGAGAGGTGAGTTTAAGTGAGTCAAATTGGAAACAAGATCAAGGCCGGTTACTTCCGTACTCCAGATAGACAAGGAGAGTATATAAAATCCCTTCTTTCCTTTTCAGAGAGTACTGCAGCATTCGATCCAACTTGTGGTGAAGGACTCATTTTAAAACAACTCACAACAGGTCATGAAGATATTGAGATCCGCAGCTACGGAGTGGAATTGGATAAAGGGCGTGCAGAAAAAGCCAATGAGCTGTTAGATCATGTTATTCAAGCTCCTATCGAAAGTATGGTCATTTCTCACGATGTATTTGGATTGCTCTTCTTGAATCCACCATACGATCATACCATGCTGGGGATTGGAGATGATAAATCCGAAAGGAAAGAGTATACCGAACTTGTTCGGAATACCAAATATCTTGCACCAAATGGGGTAATGGTTTATATCATTCCTTCATATCGATATGCTGATACTAAAATCTCAAGATTCTTAGCAACTCATTTTGAGGACATCGCAATAATTAGATTCTCGGATGAGGATTATGATGAGTATCGTCAGTGTATCTTTATTGGAAGGAAAAAATCTTCTACCCATAAGGAGTTAAATGCTAAGCTATTTGAGTTTCTTAATTTAATGGATAATGAGGAACATATTCTTCAGAATGTAACCCCAATAAACCGATTAGTTGGCCATAAAGTATGGGAGGTACCTGGTGGAATAACAGAAGTGCCTACCTTTTACTCAAGGATAGAGAATAAAAAAGAATTTGTGGACTTAATCCGCTCCAATAAAGGGTTTCAGGCATTTAAGGAAAGAACAAAACCTAAACAATTGGTTGTAGGCGGAGATCCAATTATCAATATTGCCCAAGGTCAAATGGCCTTATTATTGGCTTCTGGTGCTGTAAACGGATTAATTGGTGAAGGTGATACACTCCATGCGGTCCAAGGAATGGAGATTGTCTCTCACATTCTTACAGAGGAAAAGACAGAGCATTCAGTAGTTACAAAGAAGAGAACCAAAAGAGACGTGTCGGTTAAAATCATTACACCCACAAAAGTGAAAAAGCTGGTGTAGAGAAATTATCATTTAAAACGGGGAGGAAAATCAATTGGAATATTGTCAAAAGAAAATGAAACGTTTTCTAGAACAGGATGCTTTATTGAGATTTGCTGTAAAAGACTTAATTAAAAGAGGGCACGAGGAAGAGCTTGCTTTGCAGGTTGTATTTAACTCATATGTTCGTGATGAATCGGAAATGGAAGCCATTTACGAATCCTTTTAATTTATGGGAGCGGGAGCAGACATTAAAAGTTTGCTCCTTTTATTTTTTAAAAAGGAGTATATGGAAATGATTAAAGAGATCCTGCCTGACATTATAAAGAATATCAAGGATAGTTATTTTGCTGAAATTGATAAGGATGCTGCCGATAAAGTTATAACACATATAACCTCTTTGGCAGAACAAGATAAGAGATCGGTTTTATCGCTAATAGCCAAACTGAAAACACCTGACGTGAATGAATGGAATCTTTACGCAGTTGCGTGGAGAACAATTGAAAGGACAGTAAAGTATTCATTTCAAATTGGGGATACAATTAAATTTAATAGGAGAATAAGGACAATCAAAAGTATTGATTTAAAAGATAGATCAGTGTCATTGGAAAATGGAGAGATTGCACCTTTAGTATCGATTAAAGAGGTAAAGATTACCTCCATACCTGGACAATTAAGTTTATTTTAGTTTTTTTCATTGTTCTTGATAGGCGTTGTTGTTATAATATCTTTGTTATTGCGATACTATTTAGTGTCTGCGGGTTTGTTAACAAAAGCTCTTTTGGAGCCACACGTTTATTCGTGCGGAACTAAAAGAGCTTTTTTATTTTGTTTGAAGGGAGAAAGAAAAGTATGAATAATAATCAACTAGTAACGTATTGTATAGCGGATGAATTACTCCAATATGAATTTGGTTTCTTGCATTGTGATGGTAAGATTGAGGTAATTGTCATTAATCATAAAACATCTCAAGTACGGACATTAGGCTATTGTATAAGTTTAACAGATGCAGTATTCATCCTCGAAACATGCATTCAATATGGATTTCAAGAGAAGGGGATGACATTTAAAGCTGTTCCAGGTTATCAATTTAACAGATCGATGGAACCCATGGGGGTTTAGTAGTCTTTTCATAAATTTTCCGTTATAATAATATCATACTTTTCTTCTTTCTTTTTTTTAGCGACACATTGTAGTGTCTGCGGTGACGACTAAATATAAGCCTTTGGGCGTTTGGATGTTGTAGTTACTACTACTTAACAACAAGCTGCCCAAAGGCTTTTTTGCGTTCATCAGAAAGATGATGAGTAACAAACTTGGGAAAGGGTGTTAAACATGGCTAAAAAAGCGAATAAGCGCCGAACAGCTGAGGAGAAAAAAGAGCAGGTGGAGCAATTGCTTCAATCACTCGAGGAAGGAGTTAAAAACTTTGAATACAGTCCTGAGAAATACATGGCCATTATGAAAATGCAGGCTCTCATGCCACATTATTCGTTTAGAAATATAATGTTGGCCAAGCTTCAATTACCAAATGCCTGCTTTATTGCTTCCTTCAAACGATGGAAGGAATTGGGCCGTAATGTCATTAAGGGAGAAAAAGCTATTAGAATTTTAGCTCCCCGATTTAAAAAAGAAGTTGATGAATTAAGCGGAGAAGATGAGTTGAAACTAATTGGATTTCTCGGAGTACCAGTATTTGACGTGACCCAAACAGAAGGGGAGCCCCTTCCTATTGACCGGATCAATTTAACACTTGATGGGTCATCAGAAGAAGCTATTCAAATCTTTGAATGGGTGAAGATTTTAGCTAAAGAAGATGATTGTCCTGTGACTTTAAAGAAAATTTCCGGTGCCAATGGCTATTACAGTCTTACAGATCATGAAATTGTAGTAGATTGTGATTTATCCATTAATCATCGGGCAAAAACAGGTGTTCATGAGCTAGTACACAGTCGTGTCCATCGGAACATTAAAGGCACTACAGCAGAGGAAAGAGAATGTGTTACTGAGGGTGTTGCCTTTATTTGTTGTAGTTACTTTGGATTAGATACCTCCGAGTATTCATTCGAATATGTGAAGGGATGGTCTAAAGATGGTGGGGAGTCTCTTATGAAATATGGAGAGATTATTCAAAAGACAGCCAATGCACTTATACAGGACTTTGAGAGAGTTGAGATGAGTTCAAATGACTCAGAGGGGATGAACAGTGAAGATGAACAAGCTGCCGTCCTATCCGCATAATGTAGAAGATTGGGGAATTATTCAATTAGGTGAACACCCCGAGATTCAAGGAGAAAAACTAATAAAAGTATGTGTAGCTCAATCACTCGGCTATACATCAACAGAGGAAGAAGCAATCCAAATGATTGAGATACTACAAAACTGGTAGTCAATCAATTACAGGGTTGCTTTTTTATTTTTAGAAGGAGAGGAATTAGATGAACTATTTAAAAGAGTCAGAAGATCACCCGAAAATGTTTCAGGTATATCTTAAGCAAGCTTGGCACGAAGTATTTTGCTATGCAATGGCTTTTGAGGACAGCGGACGTTATGAGGACAAATTATTATTCACCATTGTAAGCGGTAGTGATTCTGCATTGCAATCACTTAAAGGTGCAATCGATGTTGGTTCTCATGGAGGTTTGAAGTTTGGATACGGGATTAAGGAATTGACCGGTTATCGTTTTCAAACCGAGAAGTCTCTATTCGCTGAAAAAGGGAAATATGAGAAGTTTCCCATGACGTTAAATCGGAATAGAAAGGCAATAGCGATTGTCCATGAGGATGTTTTGAACAATAGAAGGTACGTACCTTCATTCGATGGAAACCCGGCTCATGATATCGCCCAATTACTTGGTGGATCAAATTACGGGCTTCATATTTTACCAGAGTGGGAGGAAATAGTATTAAGCGAGTTAATTCGTAATGATTATTTGGAAGAGCATGAGTTGTATTACGACCGAGACCTCTTCCCAAAGGGGTTATTCCTTTATTCAATTAACCTAACAGAAGAACAGGCTGATTTGTTTATTGAACGCCTCTTAAGAGAGGGGAAAATCACCTTCCCAAGGAGCGGAACCGGAGAGGAAGTGGCTAAAACTGAAGATCTTACTTCCTATCTGCTTAACTACAATGAAGCCATGGTGGAAAAATTGGCTAAAACTGTAGAGCCTGATCATAATCCATTAGTTGATGAATCTTTAAAGCATTTTAACAACTACCCAAGGGAGTTATTCCCTGTTCAATCACACGTTGCTACAGCTGTTGCAAAACGATTACGTAAACAAAAGGCTGTGATTATACAGGGTGAAATGAGCACCGGAAAATCAGCTATCATGACAGCAATTGCTGACGGTTATCATGCGACGAAAGGGAAAAAGGGATATCACGTATGTTTGATGTGTCCTTCGTCTTTGACAAAGAAATGGCCAGAAGAAATTAGAGAACTATTGCCTAATGCAAAAATACACGTCATTACGAAGACTGAACACCTAATTAAGTACCATTCTGAGTGGGTGAGACAAGGAAAACCTAAATCACAAGTCCCAACATTTTTTGTAATTTCTTTTACAACAATGAGGGGTGATGCGCGCACTATTCCAGCAGTGGATTTTGAAATAAAGAAAACCTCAAAGCAGCGTATTTCGGATGAAGATCCAGCTTATCGTTTGGGTTACTATTGTCCAGATTGTGGGAAACCGCACCAAACAATTGAGTCTATTCATACGGAAATTGATGAACACGGAAATGAATTTGATGTTCCTGTGATTCATAATATGACCCCGGATGAATTTGGAGAAGCTCGTCGTTTAACTAATAGTGTTAAGCCTGCCAATGCATTTTGTTTTCACTGTGGTGGGGCACTATGGACGAAAAAGGTACCAACTCGTTATAAAGGTTTTAACGAATGGGCAAGATTTGAAAAAAAATTACAACACGCGATGTATCAAAATAATCCATCTCTTGTTAAGCACATACAAAGGTCTCAACCCGATATTCCAAAGGTTGTTGGAATGCCGAAAAGGGTTGCTGCCATCGAGTATATCCGAAGAAAAATGAAAAGCTTTTTTGACATAACCATTTGTGATGAAGTACATGAACTTAAGGGTGGAATGACAGCACAAGGGAATTCACTTGGAAGTCTTGCAAAGGTTTCAAAGAAGGTTGTTGC
Organism: Cytobacillus sp. MT66; assembly: GCF_058792595.1. NCBI lineage: Bacteria > Bacillati > Bacillota > Bacilli > Caryophanales > Bacillaceae > Cytobacillus > Cytobacillus sp. MT66. The sequence continues at coordinate 108,478 of NZ_JBXAFB010000008.1, read as the reverse complement.
TGGTACCGGAACATTATTTGGAGGAAAAAGTGAGGATATTTATTATCTCCTCTGGAGACTATTCCCTCATGATATGGCCGCAAGCGGTTATAAATACGAGGAAGTCACCCGTTTTAATGAAGAATACGGAAATGTAGAGGAAACCACTTACGAGCAAAAGGACAGCTCTGGAGAGTATTCAAACACTAATTCGAGAGGTGGAAATCGACGAACGACCAAAAAGGTTCTTCCAGGGATTTCGCCATTCATCTACGGACGGTATATGGTCCACAATGTTATCAATGTGCGATTAAAAGATGTATGGCCAGACCCAGTTGAATTGGTCGATACCCCAACCATCTTCGTACCTATGACAGAACAATTACGCTCCCATTATCAAGGAATGATTTCTGCTTTTGAGCATGCCATTCATGAATGGGATGACGGCCATAAGCTTTATCTACCGATGACTGATTATGGAATAGCTTACGCAGACAACCCATTCTCTTTTCCCGATGCAACAATGAAAAATATCGATGGAACGAGATCTTTGGTATGGAAAGCTACTCATCTTGATGAAAATTGCACCCTGCCTAAAGAAAAAAAGTTACAAGAAATTATTCAAGGTGAGATGGCAGAAGGTCGTAAATCTATTGTTTATGTTCGGGATACTGGTTCATCAGTAGCAGAAAGAGATATTCGACCGCGCTTAAAAAAGAAGCTTGAAGAAATTGGAGCGACTGTTTGTATTCTAGATACAAGTACTACCTCCACAAATTCAAGAAGTGAATGGTTAAGAAAGAAAATAGAATCGGAGAATTATGATGTTTGTATTGTTTCTCAAGAATTGGTAAAAGTTGGGCTTGATTTGCTCTGTACACCGACTTTGATTTACGTGCGAATCGTTCATTACTGAAAAGGTAATGCACCTCAATGAAATTAATGGAGGGAGAACTTCTATTCCGAAGAGTGAAATGACAGGGTAACGCCTTGAAGCGCTCTCCTTAAAGCTACGACGTGCAGGGATTAACACGAAATAAGAACTGTACGAAGCTCGTTAAAGTCGGCAGAGGTAGACCGTAAGTTAGCTTTACTAATACGAAATGGTTCCAGCGGTGGAATCTGTTTATGATATGCCGGAGGTCGTTAAAAACTAAATATGGTGAGAATGTAGAAATACTGACGAACTTGCGAATGTACGGCTCTAGAGAGTGGAAACGATAGAAATGTCGTTCATGCAATAAAGGCATGGTGTCTGTGGGTTAGTAAAACTGTAGATTATGAAACCCCATAAATAGTTACAGGCTATTTCAAGGACACAGGGCTAAAGCAAGCACCTAAGTTTAGGTATTGATAGGAATAGAGGAACGGTGAAAGCTACGAATGTGGAGAAATCGTGTTCTATGAAGCATTACAAGGAAATTCATAACCTTGTTTAATCGTAGTGAGAGTAGAGGCATGACCAGTGAAGGCTTTGTAATGAAGCTGGAGGAATAGCCTCAAGTCGAGCCTAATCACCAATACGGACACCACACACCCAATGGATTCTCGTAAGACTTAAAAGGTCACGAAACCAGAAAGGTGAGTGATAAACCATGAGATTTAAAGCGGAAAAGAAATATCCCAAAAACCAAAAGTTACGACATGCTGAATACTATGAAATGCAAGAAACATTCGATAACTTGTATCAGCAGAGCAAGGAAGGAAAACGATTTAAAAACCTCATGGAGACTATAGTTTCAAGGGATAATATCGTTCTTGCCTATCGTAACATCAAGCGGAATAATGGAAGCCCTACTCCTGGAGTAGATGGCAAAACCATAAAAGAAATAGAAGAACTTGAACTTGAAACTTTCATTGAGATTGTTCAAAAAAAATTCAACCATTATACACCAAGAGTAGTAAAACGTGTGGACATTCCTAAGCCAAATGGGAAAATTCGGCCACTAGGTATCCCTTCCATTTGGGATAGAATCACACAGCAATGCATTCTACAAGTGCTAGAACCAATATGTGAAGCAAAATTCAACAAACATAGTTACGGTTTCAGACCAAATAGGTCAGCCGAAAATGCGTTTGCTGATGCGACACATAGAATTAATAGCGCGGGTATGCAATACGTTGTTGATGTTGATATTCAAGGTTTCTTCGACGAAGTTAATCACAATAAACTTATGCGTCAAATATGGACATTAGGTATTCGTGATAAACAATTACTCGTCATATTAAGAAAGATCTTGAAAGCACCTATCAAGTTATTAAATGGAGAAATAATTATACCAAGTAAAGGGACTCCACAAGGTGGTATCTTATCGCCACTGCTTGCGAATATAAACCTAAATGAATTTGATTGGTGGATAGCTAATCAGTGGGAGGAACGAAACCTTTCTGAAATTAAGCCGCAATACCGCAAAGATGGTAGAAGAAATCGCAAAAATGAAAATGTCAAACTCCGCAAATCTACTAAACTAAAAGAAATTTATTTAGTTAGATATGCAGATGACTTCAAAATATTTTGCAGAACACGAATGGAGGCAGTAAAAACCTTTCATGCCTGCAAAAATTGGTTAGAAGAAAGATTAAAATTGCCAATTTCAACTGAGAAATCAGGCGTCACTAATCTGAAACGACACCATAGCGAATTTCTAGGCTTTACCATGAAAATGACACAGAAAGGGAAAACTGCTAAAGGTGAAACGAAATATGTGGTTGAATCTCATATTGCTCCCAAAGCAATTAAAAGAATTCAAGAACAACTCAAAGAACAAATTATAGTGATTCAGCATAGCCCTCGTAGTCATCAGACACGTATTGAAATGAATAAGTACAACAGTATGGTAAACGGTATTCATAACTACTATCGTATTGCTTCAAGGGTAGCCATGGACCTATCAAGAGTTGGTCTTAGCATACAGCAAGTTATGAAAAACCGATTAAAAGGGTTATCAAAGAAAGGTGAGTATAAAGGGAAAAACAAAGGGATATTGGATTATATGAGTTCTAAGATGATTAGATATCATATGAATTACCCCTTAATTCCTATTGCATACGCAAACCATAAGAATCCTATGAATATAAAGTCTTCTATAAATAAATACACCGTTGAGGGAAGGGAAAGAATTCATAGGGAATTAGGTATTGTACCTGCGTGGAAACTGGAATGGTTAAGAAACCATCCCGCGTTCAACAAACGTGTAACAGTGGAGTATGCCGACAATCGCATTTCTAAATTTGTGGCTCAAAGTGGTAAATGTGCTATAACGGGTATCGAACTCGAAATGGAAAACGTTCATTGCCACCATATCAATCCACGAAAGAAGGAACATAACGATTCATACGATAATTTAATTATCATTGATAAAGGTATCCACAAACTGTTACATGCAACTGACCAACAAATTGCTCGTAAATATTTAGCTAAATACAAGTTAAATGACGAACAGATTAATAAGGTCAACAAGCTACGCAAGATATTGAGCCTATTATCCATAAATGAACTTCTAACCTATCAAGAACAAATATAAGGGATAAATCAAATCAACTTTAAATTTGTGTGTGGAAAACAGTAGTACATTGGTGACTCGATGGAACGCCGTATGAGTCGAAAGGCTCACGTACGGTGTGGGACGGGGGAAAAGGTAGAGATAACTTCAAAACCTTACCTATCGTCATTATCAATTTTCTTGGTCACTCTTTACCGTTAATCAGAGTGCAAGAAGAGCTTGGCGCATCGGACAAACTCAAGAATGTAGGTTATTTTATCTTGCCTATGCAGAATCCTTTCAACAAAAAATGGCTGAATTAATTGCTTTAAAAAATAGAGCAACAGCTGCCATTAATGGTGAGGTCTCAAGTGATGGACTTTCAGCTATGTTAGGCGATGAAGGAGACCTTCAGTCCATGCTTATACAAAGTGTGAAACAAGGTGGAGATATTTTGAAGGGTTCTGCGGAAGATTGGATTAATCAAACATCCGACAGAGCACGTGAATTGTTGGCTAATATTGGTAAAAAGAAAACGAAAAAACGGATGTTACTAGAACAGTTTATAAACTGGGTAGAAAACGAAATCAAAGGGGAAACCACCAAGCAAGCAATACTTAATTCCAAAGAACAATTCATTGACAATATTAAGTCTGAGCTTATTCCAGGGTTTACCGTAAAAAATGATGTTTTAGAAATAGATATAGTTGAAGCATTTGGTTTTGATCGAGCCTTTGTGGCTGATGGGGCAATTTTATATCACCTATCCAAACCTCAGTTAAAAAGGTCAAATGAGAGCAAAGTTGGTCAAAAAGAGACGCTCCTATTAAAACATGAAGTGAATATTATTAGCATGCAAAAAAATAAGCCAAAAAGAACTAGAAAACATATATCAGAAAATCAACTGGCCTTTGATTTATATGGTTAAGCTGTTTTATTCATTTGAGGAAAAGTAATAAAAATTCAGGAGGAACAAATAGTGGTTTATATTTTAGAACAAGTTCAGATTCATGTATTTCTTATTCTGTTTTCCTTATTAGATACATTTATGGTATGTAAACACCAAATGTCTGTATTTACAGTCTCAATTTCTGCAGAGGAGGAAAACGATATTCCTCTCTGGGGCATGAAAACAATGATTGTGGAATTACCAGTTAATAAGGTAGCGGAGTATGAGAAATCCATGGTGGATGAAAATCAATTGAAATTTTTTGAAGAAATTTCTTCATCTTTAGAGGTCATTGATTGTATATTGCCGGATCTTTCCCCCGCGTATGACGGAAGCGATGAATTAATTAGAATGGATGTATGGAAAGAAGAAACGGCACCTGTAAAAATAACAAAGAAATTATCAGCTTCTGCCTCTTCACGTATTAACGATTTTGAACTTGGTGAACAACTTTGGGTTGTAGAAGTCGTTGGTGAAGAGCAGGGATATTTGCATATATCAGATGGTTCTGCTCGAACATGGGTTGATGGAAGTAATTTTGGAAGTTTTTCCAAGGGTGATATTTTATCAGTCCTGGTTGAACGAAAAAGTGATAATCGGATAACTACACTAGATATAGATGTCTTACAAAAGCGTTCTACAGATTTCCTTATTCCAGACGAAATTTGGTTGGAAGAAAACGAAGAGGAAAACGTGTATACCGCATAGGTACAAACAGAATTAAATACCAGCCCACTTAACCAAAGAGTTAAGTGGGTCCTTTGTAAAAATTATTTTTATTTTTCGAAAAGATAGCACAATTTGACGGATATTGTTGAAAAATTCGTGAATAGGACTTATTATTTATTAAGAGGATAGGAATATAGATACATATTTGGGAATTTATTGGTTTAGAATATAACTTTTTACTCTTGATAAATTACTTTTTCTAAATATTAAGGACACATCAATAGGGATAATAGTTTTTAGGTTAATAGAATCGTGACGTATATAAATAAAAAATTCGTTTCTTTTAGCCAGAGGGTCCATAACTTCGAAGTTGGGTCATAAAAAAAAGACTAGATTGGAAGGGGATCTAAAGGGGGAAGAATTGTGAATAAGCAAATGTCAAATTTAGTTGTTGAATTAAATGTATCTGATTTATCTAATTTAATTCGTGAAGTAAGAACAAAGGGAATTTGGTTTAAGGAATTGGAGCTAGAATATCGTAAAAACAAGCGGTTACTACTTGTTCGATTTAAAGGCTCTAAATCAATGAAGTTAACGAGTAGCTATGAAGAGATGGTAGAAAATCAATTAAAACAGCTAGAAACAAAAATTATTATGCCTCTAATACAAAAAGTCCGTTCTAATTTTGTAGTAAATGTATCTGTTGATTCACATGGCCGCTTCTCATTTTCTTTAATTTCATTGAAATTAAAAATGGATTGCCGTAAGGGATTAAACATGCATGAAACATTTAAAGATCCCTTTCGAGTTATGTTACCGTTTGCAGAATATATACATTCTGTATATTTTAGAGGCATTCAATTCAATATTTCTGTGGTTGAAGCAGAGATGACCATTACATCTGATGATTTATTTGAAGCTGCAGAAGATCCACTAATTGCACCAAGAGCAAAGGGACAATGGTACAACATTGCTTCACATATCTATGCTGAGGCTAAGCTTGAATACAAGTATGATGTAGAAATTCCATGTGTTGAAGGTGAACTTTATTGGGACAATAAAGTTGAAACTATTCAATTCTCTTTAATAAACCAATGAGAGTTGGGGCGAAAATAATGTTTCGTTTATTTTCCTATAAACTATTAATTATGTTCATTATGTTTGGTGTAATTGTTTTACCTAGTCAGGCATCGGCAAAACCTCTTCCCTTTATGCCCGATAAAAAAGGGGACGAGCTTATTACCCCAACATCATCAGACTCCTTGTTTGGTGGGATAGTAGGAAGTTTAGAATCTCTTTTAAGATCATTATATAATTGGGGTGTTATTATAATTACAGCCTTATTTGTGATTGGGACCCTGGTCATGATCCTGTCAATTCTTTTTCGAAACGGTCAATGGCAAAAATATGCACAAGGAACCATGTTTATTTCATTCGTGGTCATGCTAGTACTTCGTGGATTGCCAATATTACTGTTATCAATTAAATCATCAAAAGACATTGATATCTTATTACATGATCTAATTAGTGCGCTTAGTAATGCTGCTATTTTTCTAGGAATAACTAGCATTTTTGTTAGCTTATTATTTAGATTTGGTTATCGATTAATTGAGCACCCAGAATTCCATCGCTGGTCTAAAAATTTATTAAGTGTTTCAATATTAATGATGATCTTTTCAATTGTTATACCAATTATTTTTCCAATTATTTAACTTGATAAAATATAATAAACAACTCTTATAAATTTAGTTGTTATTTGATAAAATTGATAGAAAATAGAGTCTTAAAGGGAGCACCCCATTTTTAGAACATATTAAATACTAATATGTTCTAAAAATGGGGTGTTTTTCTTTTAGAAGAGAGGAACTTTTTAATGAACTTTTTATTGGTTGGTGGAACGCAAGAAAGAAGGAAGTTATGGCGAGAATTATTTGAACTTGCCTTTCCAACCACACGTATTCACGAAAGTAACAACATAAAAACTGGTAAGTTATCATACAGCGATATGGTCATTTGTATTCAGCCCGAAATAAATTTGCCTTTAATGGAGTTTTTAAATGAGTGTCGTTTGGATACAAAACCAGTATTCTGTATTATTAATGCAATTGATCAATACCAATCGTTAGCACTAATTTACCAGGGGGTAAGAGGAATTGTTGGCAGCGACGCCTCACTTGATACATTACGAAATGGGATTCGGATCGTTAAAGAAGGAGGACTATTTATAGATCCAGTTATATCTCGAACACTTAAAAATAATTTGTTCTCATATCCCAAAGATGCAATAACACGACCCAAACTATCTAACACTCAATGGAAGGTATTTTTATTATATGCAAAGGGGGTTTCAATCCCTGAAACTGCTTTACAACTAAATTTAACTAGTCAGGAAATACAAAAAACACACCAAATAATTATTAAAAGAACATCAACTGACACAATATCTGAAGCCACCTCCTTAGGTTTATTACAGGGATGGTTTACATAAGAAAAGAAATATTAGTTTGCATTTCATAATATAATATTATATCATATAAATTAATAAAAATGTCATATTCTGAGGTGAACAAAATGAGAAAAACAAAAATTGCTATAATCGGTGGCAGCCAGGAACATACTTACAAAAATATAGGAAATAAACTTGGTTGTGAAATTATGTTTCATGGCGGAAAAAGTAGAAATGGAGCTTCTAAAAAGGAATTCCGTCCTCTTATCAAAAAAGCGGACTGTGTTGTCGTTCTTTTAGGAGCTTGCGGTCATATAACAGTGGATGTTGTTAAAGAGTTATGTAAAGAAAATCAAAAACAAGTCGTTTTTCACCAAGGCTTTGGTGCAAGTGGGGCAGTGAAAAATGGGCTTAGGGCAATCCAACATATAGCTAGTTAAGGGGTGTTTTACAAAGGTTATGAAATTAACAAATCTCCAAAACTACACATTTTTGATGGTGATAAAAATAATTTATATTGACATTCCATCACCAGATATTGAAATATTCAAACAAAAAGAAACAGCCCTTTTAAAGAGCCTGACTTAAGCAATGTGTATGGTTTTACGGATTACCGGAGAATTCCAAGGAATCGTGCCAAGTATTTAATATGTTTTTTAATGAAAAAGATGAATTGCTCTATGTTGGCCAGGCGGAATGGCTACGCCAGAGGATAAGAAGTAATTTCTACAACAATATTTCTGCCATCAAGCATCACAGAGAAGAGGTCTATAGAATATCAGTTTTCTATGTCGAAGACAGATGTGAAAGAGAAATCTATGATACTTATATTATTAATAAATATCGGGCTAAATACAACATTGATAAAGTGTTTTATAAATAACCTTTTTCTTTGAAGCTGACAAACTTGCCTAATGCATTGACGATTAGATGGTCTAGCAGCTGAATGCACATGATATCTCCGGCCTTTTTTAAACTTGCAGTTAGGGTTAGATCGTTCTCGGATGGGAGCAAACTTGTGGATGGATGATTATGCGCAACAATCAACGCAGCTGCATTATTCAGAATACAGGCCTTGAATACTTCTCTAGGAGTTACGATGAGATCACTGATGGACCCTACATGGCATCGATGAACAGCAACCAATTGGTGAGCACTGTTTAAACACATCACGAAGAACACTTCACGGTCATCATCACCTATAAAATGAAAAGCGACTCTCGCAGCATCTTCTGGAGAAATCAGTTTGGTTTTTAACTCGTTGGATATTTCACGCACTTCTTGCTTTATTTTTATGATTTCATATATTGGTTCCATTCTTCTTCTCCGCCTTTATTCATATATGAAAAAAGTGTATCACAAATTATATTCGTACATAAGTGAGGGTGGTCTCATGAGTGATTGGTATACACAGAAGGAAGTAGCGGATTTGTTAAACATCTCGAAGTCCACTGTCTATCATTATGCCAAACAAGGAAAAATCAAAAAGATTGCTGATTTCTATCGTCTTCATCGAGAAGCGCGGTATGAAAAAGCAGGGGTTGACCGCTTGGCAGCCGAACGAGAACATAATCCTGCAGGCATGCGTCCGAAAGAAGTGTCCAAACATCTAGGAATTTCAGTCCAAAGTATCTATAAATATATCCAGGATGGGACCATTAAAGCAGAGGAAATTCCATATGGGGATGAAAGAATAACCTATATCATCACAGAAGAGTCTTTCCAAGATACGATGGAAACTCTTCATCCATCCCTTTTGACAAGGGTTCGGAAAAGCGAATACTATCATGTTGCACATGATATCGCTTTGTTTCAATGGTTTCGCACGAACATTGTTGATTTTGCCAGGGTTGCAAAAGACAAAAAGCAGAATTGGGGATTTTTCCTACCGCTCAGCCAAAAATGGGTTCCTTATGAGGATGGGATACATAAATACGGCTTAACACCCATGTACCCCATCCATCAAGACTCTATAGAAAATAGGGGGTATGCTCATCTCCAAATACCCAAAAATGTAGATATTTTGTATCCGTTTATAGATTATTTGTACGTGGTATGGGGCATTGAAAATATTGGGATCCGTGAGCAAAGGGAAGCTGTTTATGTTTCAGTAAAAGAAGGAGAAAAGCCATTTTTTCAACGTACTATGGTTTCACTTAAGGACCTGATTCCATATGTACAAGAAGGAATATTAACCGTTAAAGAACATTTTTTGGTAGTTCGAAGCGATTATCGAAAAACTAGCTCGAATTGCCGATAAAAATACTAGATACAGTTAAACAGATTTCCGAACTAGAGGGGATAACCATGAGTCATTGGTTTGAGAAGGTTGTTCAGAAGGCGTTAAAAGATAAAGGATATTCATTATGATTCTATTCGAGAATAACATGGAGAGGCCGCAAAATATAAGGGAAAATGAGGTGAAGATAATGGAAACTAAAACAACATCAACGATCCACCGTTTAACGATATGCCATACTTGCCATAAAAAAGTTATAAAAAATGAATCACATGTAGAATGGGAGGGCTCCATCTATTGCGAGCCTTGCTTTGATATTTATTTAGAGTTAATCGAACCAAAAGATTGGGGGAAAAACCAATAGGTTGTGTATCCCCTCCATTTTTAGCTAAAAGACTTAAATCGCAGGGACCACTAAAAAGAGTTATTAGAACAATTCAACTACTTACAGCTCTGATTTGGCAATTAAAAGATGTTGTTCTTGAATGTAAAAAAGCTTAAAACTTCTATTGGGAATTTTTTAATTTTTATCGGATTAGTTATACCTCCCACATTTAAAGAGAAAGAAAACTGAAGGTAAATGATAACTACTACAAAGTTTGTGAAGAAACATACTTAATGCTAATGGCGACTTTAATTCAAAAAAGGCTTATATTAAAATAAGGCTTTATATACAAGAATTTATGCATTAAAGCCTTATTTTCTAAACTGAAAACATATTTCCATAAACAACATTTTTTAATTGACAAATATACATTAAATACAAAAAATTTATGAAAATTTTATCCTATCCATTTTATTTTTTAATTCATCTTTTGTTTTCAATGAATAGTATTTAGGATTAATTAAAAATAAGGTAATTAAACGAACTACGATATGTTCTAAATCCTTTAATGTACCTGTTTCAATATTTGATGAACCCGTATGAACGATTTGTGATCTAACATCATACAAATTACGAACTTGTTCAGAAATTTTTAATCTCCCTTCAACAGAAGATTCAAGGGTAAATGCTATTCTATCACTAAGAGTTGCAGTAACAGGCTCAAATTTACTTGTATTTAAGAAACACTCTAATACCAAGGTTAGTTTAAGAAATCTTGCAGCAATATCGTGTTCAACCTTTGATTCACCAAACCAAATAATTGCTCTTAAAATTTGATTTTCAATATCTGTTAAATTTCCTTGAACAAACTTATCAACAATTTCTCCGAATTTTTTTATCCCAACATCATTAGCATCTTCCACAAACATTTCATCGACTTCAAGAGTCTCTGTATGAGCTTCTTTTAAACGCCAATTATAGCAATTAAATATTCCATCTGAGACCACTGGTACTGCTAAAGCCCTAAGCTCTTCCATAAGTGGACCATATCCAGGTAATCGTAATCCAAGGGTTTCATCATCCCAAATGTAATAGTCTACAAATCGGAGAAAGTGCACAATTATTTTACTAGTTTCAACCCCAATTTCTATTGCTTTTAAAAAATCTGGAATATTTATTGTGTATTCAAAAGAGTAAGGAAAAAACTCATTAATTTCCTTATCAGGAATAAACTTTGATGCATTTTCTTCATCTAATTTAATAATTTTTGCACCACTGTTAATATTTAGATAATCAATTCCAATTAGTTCTATTCCCTTTATTGGTATGTAAATTTTGAAATCCTTTTTTACTAATAGTTCTGCCTCAAGTTCCGATAATAATTCATTAACCTTTCGACTAGGATTGTCAATTTTAATAAGATTATCTACTATTTTCATAAACCGCATAATAATGGTTTTTTTTGCAAGGTTTTTATCTAAATCTCCTTCGTTTAAAAATACTTTAAGGCAAGTTTGAAAACTTTTAATGTCCAATAATGATTTATGAATGGCAACATCATAAATAACGTGATGAGCCCCACTCATATGGAGTTCAATTATTTCTCTCTCTTTTAATTCTTTTACCGTTTTTATTAGATTTTGTTTAAGGTGACCTTTATTCACTTTTTCTCCTCCCTCCCTCTATAAATATTGATTTATCAACGGTTTGACCCGTTGGTGGGGTGTCAAAAAAATATTTTTTGACACGGTCCCTAACATTATTTTTATATTTTGTGAAACTCTTCTAACATATGGGTACGCTACGCGGTCGCTACTGGAAAAATCCAGTAAGTAGTGGGAATTATACGATGCACAATGGATCTCTGCGTAGCTTATGATGACGTACCCTCCCATGTCTCTGGGCATCTGTGTGCCTACATTCCTTCGTTCGGTCTAGTCATAAGGCAGAGGCTAGCGAAGCTCCTTTAGGGACTCAAGGTCGGATGGTACCAACTATTTTTATTCATCACTAATCACCCTGAACTAGTCTTTTATTACTATCTTACACTTTATTTTTACTAATTTAAATCAGGGGGATAGGGAAGATGCAGAGAGGGTACTCCTACAAAGTAAAACCCATTATTGGAAAATCGATTGAACAAAAAATCAATTAGTCCATAAATTATCTGGATACCTTGTCTTGATAAATTCATCTATATTTGATTTAATATAGGTATAATTTCATATCATCGGAAATGGGAACACCCCAAATCAAATTGCCTTTTATTATAAAAGGCAATTTGATTTGGGGTGTTTTTTGTCTGCAATAACGGCCAGCTTCTCTATTTTTATAGCAAACTCAATCGAATTTTGCTAAAATTAGTAGAAACAATAATCTTTCTAAGAACAAAGAAAATAAAAAAAACCCACCAGGCAATTTCTTTTAATCTGTTTCAGTTTGGCCGCTGAAGATTAAATGAAATAGAGAAGGCGGGGGTTTTTTGCATATTAATTTAATTCCTATTTTATCAGCTTAGGAATTTAATATCAAGCAAAAATCACCTGCCAGATTCTTGTTGTTGTGGAAAAGAATCGGAGGATAATATTTTGAAAGATCCACAAAGACCTTTAAATTTGAAAGGGCAGCCTTATCCACTAGTCTATTATCGACCAGTCAAAGAAGACGCTAAAATTGAAAAGTCCAGATGGGTTCTTGATAAACATGGCGAATTTAAGGAATTTTTCTATCATGATTCTATTGTTAACAAAGTTATTTTCAATGAAGAAAAGGTGAAAAATTTTAGTTTAGATGGACTTGGCCAGAATTTAGAATTTGAAGATCGTCAATTTACTTTAATACATAATTATCTAATTCATTTTTGGCAGCCTTTCCTTAAAGCTGATGGTTTAGCATTGCTTATTACACTGAAGAGTTATTGTATTAATAAAGATTATTGCTGGCCAGCGCTATCTACCCTTCAACTGGAGTGTGGATTTGGATCGGTTAATACGGTTAAGAAGCGTCTCGCATTGTTGGAATCTTACGGATTCGTTTTTCGTTTTAATTGTATGTCAAGGGATGAAAACAAAAAAAATATGGAAGAATCCCCTATATTTAAAATACGAAAAAGGGTTCCTTTCTTACCTAAAGAGGTATATGATGAACTACCAGATGAGTTAAAATATCGCCATGATGAATTTATGGAAAACTATATGTCTGTTTATAGCCCTGATAATCTAGCTTCTAAAATTGATTTTGAATCGGTATATGATGACTTTTTAGAGCAAGGGGAAGAATTAAAGAAAAAAGTGAAGACAAATAAATCGAATGCTGTATCCGCGGAAAAACGGCTAAATATAAAAGAAACGATGACATCAAAAGATGAAGAAATAACCAATTATATCTTAAACTATATACAATCCAATTTGTCCAAACCTTCTTATGAGACTTGGTTTAAGCACTGTTTATTCAAATATAGAGAAGATATCATCACTGTTTATTGTCCAAATACGTTTACTGCTGGTTGGATCAATGAGCGGCATAAAGATTTAATAATCAGGGGATTAAAAGAGATTGATATTAATCCAATGGAAGTTAAGATTAATAGCGTTGAAGAATAGATGGATTTTCCTTCTATTCTTTGTAAGCACGTATTCAAAAAAAGCATATAAATTGAGCAGCACCTCCTGGTATGATCAACATATCAATTTATTGGAGGTGCTTTTCATATGCCACAGCAAAGATTTATCATTGTTCCCGTCACATTATATACCAAAAACGATAATTCTTCTGCAAGCAGGACTTCCTCAAATCAAACTTGTAAGAACAAAACTGGCAACGCTAGGTGTGTCAAATCAATACAATTACATATATTATTTATCAAACATAAATTCGGCTTGATATTCGGAATGGGGTTTTATGACGACATGCTTTGTCGTGCCAGCCTTTTCCATTAGTTCAAATAAGCCATTTCGATTAATTAATTTAACTTTGTGTTTATTTGCTAAAGTAATAGCATTTTCAGTAAAGTAAGAATTTGTTATTACATAAGCTTCATGACAATTGTAAAAGTGCATTCCAGAAAAAACATCTTGAATAGCACTGTTAGTAATTTTGTTGCTATATCTTTTACATTGAACAGCAATTTTCTTACCGTTTTTATATGTTATTATATCTACGCCTTCATCACCAGAAGCTTTTGTTATTTGTGGATTTTCATAGTCATTCTTTTGAAGCAGATTTTTGACAAAATGCTCAAATTATTCGCCTGTCATTTTATTGACTTCTTCCATTGAATAATTCATTCTTTCCTTTTTAATTCTAGCTTGTTCAATTCTCCATTTTGATACAGTATTTGACTCAGCTTTAACAATAGAACGAGCATTAGGAATATGTATTGATTGTTGTCTTGTAAAGCTGGATATTTCGTTTGATTTCTTTTCTAAATAATCACATCGTCTCCAGAGAATAAATGCCAATAATCCAAATAAACTCGCAGTTATCAAAGCCATTTCTATATTATAATTCACCCAAATAATCATAGAGCCGAATACAGTAAACATGAGGCTTATACCAGATGCCCAATTATATTTATAAGCTCGGCTTGATAAATCTAAAGTGCTCTTGGTACCGAACTTTTCAATAACCTTACGTGATACTTCATTTTTCTCTTCAGATATTTGTTCCTCTAAGCACCTATAACATTTTAATTCTATTTTCTTTTTTTCATTATTAAAGCTTTCATATATAACTTTTTCAAACGATTGTGTATATCCAATTAGTTCCCCATGCTTTGAGCAATACAATTGCAATCTCTAATGGTTGGAACGTTTTTATTGTTTGATTTCTTTTTATATCGGTGATTTCGATAATAATAGCTCATGTAATCACTCCCTTACATAATTTTACCATTGTTTATTATGTAAAATGACTTAGAAATTTTTAAACGCCAGTACAATGAGGATCTTGCCAAAAACACCATTCAAGAAATAAAGGTGAAGCATTGTGCCTGTTGAGGGACTTAAGCTGCTGAATTACTTTGAGGATTCTATTATTTATTTATTTTAAAGTCTTTTTCAAGACTTTATATTTTTCCTCGTCATTTTATGACGGGGGGATGGGTCATTTAATGATGGGCGGAATTTCTGCCCATCATTTGGTGACGGGTCCGCCTATCATTTGGTGATGGGCGGAGTTATACACCTTTTTAAAAAAACCTGTGGATAATCCCGCCCGTCATTTAGTGACGGGCGCCGCCTATCATTTCATGACGGGCGCCTGTCATTCATTGATGGGTATCGCCTATCATTTGGTGACGGGTATCCGTCAATTAATGATGCACTATAAATTATCCAATCTATTTAACTACTTTATTTGAATGTTGTAAGCATTTGTAAATAAATATATAATATAAAATATATTATCTTTCTTTTCTTTTTATTTGCGATTCCGTATGGAATTTGCGGTGGACAGTAATATAAGCCTTTGGGCTGTTTGCGATACATAGCTGTTTTTGCTATGAGAACAAACTAGCTCAAGGGCTTTTTTTGTTGTCGAAAGATAATGAAAAACTTGAGAAAGGGTATTGTAGTAATGAATGAAAATAGCATGGTTAGACAAGGAGAAAAGGATGAATGCAACATTATTTATTCTTTTACAAGAAAGGATGCTATAGAAACTGGAGTTTTAGTTGATGCAAGTACCGTGGCAAAAAAAGCGGGCGTTAAACTCCCAACAGCTATCACTAGTAATGTATGAGGAGAAGTAGTTGTGCCGGATGAATTCGCTCTTAAAAATGGTGAAGATTCAACGGAAAGATTTCGGAATATCCTTAATGTATTTACTTTTTTTGCAAGAATATCTAATGGAGATACAGTTGAGTTTCCGGTGTATTGTACAAATGACGGTCAATTAAAAGAGGTTGTTTTAAAAGCTGTTATTGGCCCAGGGGACGACTTAGCTCCTGTAAAGAAAACTTTAGTAGTTGTTAGCAAATGAAATAAACATTTAAAGTGACATATTAAATCAAGCCTTCCCCTTCGGCTATAAACGAGGTGGCACATTCAACCGCCACTTCGTTGGTTGAATGTGGGAAAGGAGTCGAAATGGATATTCAGTTAAAACTAGATAGTGAAGCAAAATCACATATTGATATTGTTCGTGAAAAAGTTTCTTACTATGGGGAAGAGCATGTAAATATTGCGGATTTATTAACCCTAATTATTGGAAGATCAACCAATACTGAAAGTTGTTATAAGCTTTCTTCTTTACCAGTCCGCGAAATATTCAATCTTGCCCCAGGAGATATTCAGGATCTAGGTTTCTCCAAAGTGATTGGTGAACGATTACATGCAGCCATTTTACTTGCAAAGAAGTTAAACAAACTTTCTTTGCCAGAGACAGTGACAGTACGTTCACCGGAGGATGCAGCAAAGTTTTTAATGTATACGAGGCATTACGATCAAGAAGTATTTACAGTTTTAACTTTAGATACAAAAAATAATATCACTTCTAAAAAAGAGGTATTTAAGGGCTCATTGAATGCTTCAATCGTCCATCCGAGAGAATGCTTTAATTTTGCTCTTCAAAAAAATGCTGCTAGTATTATCGTTTCGCATAACCATCGGAGAATGTTTATGTTCACTTCTTTATTTCATTATGATATATTAGGTGTTGACTAATATATTAAGGTGGTACTTAAAGAAGGTGGATGTTCAATGGGGAATAAATCTTTTTTGAGGTTGGTAAATGGTGAGGTTGAGAAGAACTTATCATTTCCAACTTATGAGGAGTCTTTAGACTATCAAGCTAAATTAATAGGATTATGGGAGCAGCAGCAGCGTGTGTTAGGCTACACCACTGCTTCTACTTAATACAAGAAATATTAGTGAGTTTCTAGAAGCTGTGGAAAAATTTATATGGGAAGTATCAACAGAAGATATTGATCATTTTTATGCTCAATTAGTTGGAAGGGGACTAGCCTACTCTACTCGTAGAAAGTATCAGTCCAATATTACAACATTTTTAGATTACTTGAGGTCTAGGCATAGTCATGTAATATGGGAGAAATATGGAGTAGTTGTTCCAACAGTATTAGACAAGTTTAATCGTCATTACCATAGAAATGATGATAGTGATGGTGTAGTAATACCACCCAGACCAGAAGTATTACAAAGATTTTGGGATGGACTAAAACAGCAAATGAGTACAGCTAGAAAGTATTCTACTCTTGCTCGTGATTATACTTTATTTAGACTTTTAGCTTTAGCTGGGTTACGTATAAATGAATCAGTAATGTTGGATGTGAAAGATTGTCGATTTGATCTGGGGGAAAAGGGTAAGTTACATGTTCGGTTTGGCAAAGGTTCAAAAGGTTCAGGATATAAATCGAGATGGGTTCCAATGCTTGACGAATTAGATGAACTTCTTAAATGGTACCTAGAAAATGTTCGTCCTTTATTTACTAACGCAACAGAAGGGCCATTATTTCTTTCAGAAAATGGTAATCGATTAAATAGAGATACAGCTCGTTCTAGTTTGCCAAGAAGGCAAAAGTCACTTGGCTTTTCTGAAGACGAGATGTTTAGCCCTCATCAGTTACGACATGCTTTTGCATCTAATTTGACGGAACGAGGAGTAGACCTATTAACTTTAAAGAATTTATTAGGTCATGTAGAAATTAGCACTACATTTACTTATACTACACCTAGCTCTGACTATATAGAAACAAGGGTGCGTCTATCACAAGAGAAATGGCGTAAATTGCTTCACGAGGAGGAGGAATAATCCAATGGCCTTAGAGTGGAGATTAAGAAACGTAATGGCAGATAAAGGCATTTGGTCAGGTGCTGAACTAGGTCGGCTAATGGAAAGTAAAGCTGGTTATAAATTATCCCCTCCATCTATAAGCGCGCTACTGACAGAAGAACCAAAACAAGTAAAAGCACAAACCATGGATGCTTTATGTACAGCACTTGATTGTACTCCTTCTGATTTGTGGAAACATACACCAACATATACTGAAGCTTTAAAACCTACCAAGCAGCAACAAGAGAAAAAAGCAGTGAATGGTACGGATAATAAAAAGCTCCCACCAATTTGAGGTGTTGATAATGGATATAAAATTATGTACAGACTGCGGAATTCCCTTGACCCCATCTCTAATCAAAAATAAGAAAATAAGATGTACTTTGTGTATCGCCAATAAACGTATTGAATACCTAGTATCGGAAGAATATACAAAAGCTACATTTTCAAAAACATGGTCTAAAAACATATATTTAAGATACAAGGCTTTTTTAGAGGAAAATAAAATTGGTAAGGAAAAAATTAGTAAAACTTTGAAGAAAGCCTCGGATACCTTTCTTGAAGCAGAAAAGTGTTTTAATAGACCACATCTGATTAATGCGGAGTGGATAAATGATGTGGTTAATAGAATAGACCCTCGTGGTGGACACAAGCCTAGCTTAGAATCATTTTTAGTCAAGGAAGGAATAATATCCCTTAAAAATGAAGAGAAACGGTTAGAAGGGGCTATTGAGAGACAAATCAGCAAGGTGCCCGAAAAATTCAGGAGACTAATTGAGGTTTATTACAATGAAAAAAGGTTTTTAAGAAAGAGGCAAATTGAGCAAAATGCCAGAAAACCATTATCCATGAAAACCATTGAAACTGATATTGGAATTTTTTTGAGGTTTTCAAATTGGATTGACGAACTTTACCCAGAAATTTCAACTTGGGGACTATTACAGGAAGAACACGTTCATTCTTTCTTAGTAACGTTATCAAATCAACAAAGAGAAATTGTAAGAAAAAATCTTAATATTTTATTTAAACTAGCTAAGAAGAAGAGAATGATTATTCATATACCTATCATGGATAGCCCAGCGAGAGAATATCCAAGAAAAATGGAACCTCTAACTATTGAAGAACAGAAAACTATAGCAAAAGTAATTAGCGCTAATATTTACAAGGAACCATTATCGTGTCTTTTAGCTTCCTTTTGTTTTTATCATGGACTTTCGTCAAAGGAAATAAGTTCTATTAAAATCAATCATATTAATTTAGATGGCAAATGTATTTACATTAATGAAAGACCCCCTGTCTACTTAACCAACGAGGATTTATTAATTCTCCAAAACTATGCAGAGGAAAGAGCAATAATAAAAAATATCGATAAGAAAACCTATCTATTTGTTTCAAAAGCATTTTCTTATGAAGATAAACCAGTTAGAAAAGGGTTTATAAATAATTATGTAAAAGAACTCACTGGCCATACACCAAAAAGATTACGCATTTCTTGTTTTAGCGCCCTTTCAGCTATGTATGGACCACAATATCTTATTGAAGCATTTGGGTTATCACTAACACAATCGTCAAGATACGGAAAGATGGAAGAATTTTTAGTTGAAGAAGAGGTACGTGAGCAACGAGAGGGGTTCCAAGAATATAGTACGAAACTTAATAGGTAGTTTTAACTGACAGTTTAATTATATGACTCTAAGTAGGGAATAAATGCTAATATGGAAAGAAATATTAAAGTGGGTAACTACATTGGAACTCTTTTCAGAAAAATTAATCCTAATATCATTATTTATATTTATTATCCATTCTATCGAAACACTTGCGTATGCAGTTAGATTGTCTGGTGCAAGGGTAAGGTTACTAGCATCAGCGTTATCATTGTTTAATGTTATGGTAATAATCTCAAGAATGGCCAATATGATGCAACAGCCATTTACGGGAAGTCTAGTTGATAATGCCCCCAAAGAAAATACATTAGAATTTGTAGAAAATCAATTTAGAGTTATTATTGGCTCATCAACATTAGGAACAATAATGGGAATCCTATTACTTCCTACCTTTATTGCAATATTTTCAAGAGCAATAATTCATTTATCTGAGGAAAGAGGTTCTATTCCATCATTAATAAAGAAGGGCTTCTCGATTGAATATATAAAACGTGGATTTAAGCATATTCATTTGCCAAAGCTGTCTTACGTAAAAGATATACGGTTTAAAGATATTCCATTAAAATTGTTCGTAATTAATATGTTCATAACCGGAATATACACAATAGGGGTATTATCGGCTTTATATGCAGCCTTAATTATCCCTGAAAGGGCATCAACGTCTATAATGGCATCAGGGCTAATAAATGGAATAGCAACAATTTTACTTACTATTTTTATTGATCCCAAAATATCCATTCTCGCTGATGACGTGATTAACCAGAGGGGGAGTTACACTAACCTCAAAGGTGCATCAGTTATGATGATTATTTCTCGATTATTTGGAACCATACTTGCTCAATTGTTATTTATTCCAGGAGCCGAATATATTGCGTGGTTTACTAAATTCATTGCTTAAAATTTTTCTCTTCTTCAACCAAAAAGGGTGCTATAGTAAGAAAACATATTAATCCTATTTAAAGTTGAGTATGTTTAGCTTAAACTTAACTTTTTTTGTGAGAACATACACTTTTCCATCCTTCGGGACAAAGCCAACCTAGCAGAGAGGATGTAGAAATATCAAAAAGACTTACTGAAACAGGTAAAATAGTTGGGATCAGCGTGCTTGACCACATCATTATTGGTGATGGGAATTTTACCAGTCTCAAAGAAAAGGGGGTCTTTTAAAATGAGTACTTCCTGTAACAAGTTCCTAAAAGCGCAACTAGCAAAAGGCGGACAAAGTGCATATGTGGCTTGGTTAATGCTTGCTTCGATTGAAAAAAACAAAAAGGATTTGTTGAAAAGGGCTAATTTGTCATTTATTCAGTCAAATTATCAAAGGATACTAAGGTCAAAAAACTGAGCGAGTTAGTCATTCAGACTGCTCGCTTTTTTTATGGGATAAAAATAAAAAAGAAAAAAGGAGAGGGTTTCATAATGGCTATGGATTTAAGTCAAGTAGCTGCAGTTGAAAACAATAAAGGTGAGAAAAATCAAAGTATTATTGGTTATCTTAGCTGGTATTCTGTTGGCGAGGCAAATTATGACCGTAATGAACTTAGAAAATCCTTTTTATCAAATGATTTCGAGGAAGGAGATCTTCCTAACGAGATTCGCGCTGCTGATGCATTTAGGCGAGCAACAAAAGACATCGAGATGAAACGGGTAGAAACTGCACAAGCAGGGGTTTATAAAAACTTTATTGTTCGAAATGTCTGTAATACAGATCAGATTATTCAGAGGAATATTGTGGAGGAAACCGTTGATTCCAAAGGACAAACACTTTCTTATAAACAGAATGAAGCTATTCTTCTGTTTAATAAGAACACTGGAATTATCAGTAAAACTATAGTAAATGAAAGTAGCATGGCCGAAGAATTGGCAGATGAAGCTTGTAAATTGTTTGAGTTATACAAAACCTGTCATAACGGACAAGCTGTTCGAATGGCCGCAACTGATATTTTAAAAACAATGTCCCCTACACCAGTTAGACCATCCGGTGGCGTTTATTTTATTCCAGCCAAACATAAAAACAAGTTGCGTAGATTGGTCAGCTTCCTTAACTCCTTGGAAAAAGGGGAGGGGTTCATGATTCCACTAATTAGGACGGATGAAAACCGAGATATGCTCCAACAAAAGGTATTAGAGCATCTTCAAGGCACGTTAACAAGCTGTCAAGAACTTGCTAAACAAGAAAAAGTGCCGACTGCGCAATTTAAGATACTAGCTAATGAAGCAAAACGAGTAGTTGCTGACTTATCAGATTATCGAGAAATTGTCACAGAAGCACAAGAAAAAATGGATAATTATCAAGAGTTAATTATTGGTGCTGTCGAAGCTCTTTTAGACAGAGCTGCGGAACAATCAGCCAATAACAAAAGAAGAAAATCAATTGAAGGTTACTAAAAATCTTTATGAAAAGGAGAAAGATTATCATGAATAATTCAATTCAAAAATTAAACGAATGGGTAAAATACTTGTCTTGTAAATACGTGGAACGTGAAGAAGTAATAAAAGCTATTTATTTAAGTATTATCGCCCGTCAGCATACCCTATTAATTGGACCCCCGGGTACTGGAAAATCCGCCTTAGTCATGGACATAGGGAGATCAATTAATAATGCTCGTTACTTCCAATGGCTACTAGGACGTTTTACAACCCCAGAGGAAATGTTTGGTCCTGTTAGCTTGACTGAACTGGAAAAGGGTGTATACAAGCGGAATACGGATCACAAAATGCCCACTTCACATTTATCGTTTTTGGACGAAATCTTTAAGGGGAATTCTGCCATTCTGAACGCCTTACTCACACTAATAAATGAACGTTTATTCTATAACAATGGTGTTCCAGTTCAGTCACCATTAATAAGTGTGATTGGAGCAAGTAATGAATTTCCAGAGGATAACGAGAGTCTCGAAGCCCTATTTGACCGATTTCTACTTCGATTTGAGGTGGATTATATTGGTGAAGATTCTAGCTTTATAGCCATGCTCCAAGGGATTGATGTTACACAACCCAACGAATACTTGTCCTTAAATGATATTGATGATTTACAAATGTTTACGGATATGACACATATTCCATCGGATGTATACGAGACCTTAAGAAAAATTCGTGCAGAATTAAAGGATGAAGGGATTCGACCATCTGATCGTCGTTTTCGCCAGTCATTAACCATTTTAAAAGCTAAAGCAGTTTTAGATGGACGAGCAACCGTTGAAGTCGAGGACATCATGCTTCTAAAGGATAGTTTATGGGAAAATGTTGATCAAAAGGCTAAAGTACATGAAACCGTAACTAAGCATGCACAGGACATTGTAAAAACTCGTTTAATTGAAATTACGGCAGAAGGGAAAGAGATTTACGAACAAGTGAAGGCCGAACAGTCCTCCGAAGTAGCACTTGAGGCGACCTCAAAAATGAAGGCTCTATTGAAGGATTTAGCCCAATTATCCAATGATAATCCTCAAAAAGAAAACGAAATTCAGGCAGTTCGGGTAAAAATTGAGAAATCTCAAAAACAAATTGCTTCTCTAATGTTAGGTATATAGGGGGAAGCACATATGAAAAAACGTGAATCAGTAGTAAATACAGACCGGTTTGATCGTAGGCGATTCGGGCAAATTTTAGAAATGTCCGAACGGCTGCAAGAATTAGATAAAGAGGGGCAAAAGGTTCTACCAACCTTTCGCTCTTTAATAGCTGATTTATGGGCGTCTCTTTATAAAATGAAACCTACTCTTTTAGAAAAAGAGGAATTTGATAAGGACTATCAAATAAATCACGATTTAATTGATAGAATTATGAGCGAGAAAGGATATTTTCAAGCAAGAATTGCGACGAGGTTAGATGATTTAAGTTCAGCTTTAGGAACCATCCATTTTTCTGAAAAGATTCATGATTGGGTGGAAGAACAAAAATCATTAAATGCTGATTTGCGTGATGCCCTTGAAGAGGCAATAAAAGCGCAACAAGCATTAAATCAGGCTCATGAAAAACAACAAGAGGCTCAAGAAAAAATTCTAGAAGCTGAGAAAAATAGTGATAGTAAGGCAAGAGGAATTGCCAAAAGAAGACAAACGAAAGCCAATAAGCAGGTGAATAAAGCACAGGTCAGCTTGGACCAAGCCATGCAGCAAGTCCAATCTCAACTTTTTCAGTCATTAAGTGAAGGGAGAAAACGGTTTAGTCAAGCGATTGCTGATGCATCTCAGGAAGCCCATGAAGCTAAAGTGGATTTGGTAAATCTCTTAGCCGGAGGAAGTGGTGCAGGAGTTGGTGAATCCGAACTTCAAAAACTTCCTTTACGTGATCAAATAAAGTTAGCTGGGCTCCTATCAAAAAATAAAAAAATGAAAGAGATTGCAGATTGGGCAGGTCGGTTTAAAGCCATTGCCCGAAAAAAGCAGAAAAACAAACAAGCGGAAACAATTGATCGTAGCGGTGTCACTCTAGGTATTGATGTAGAGCGACTATTGCCATCTGAATTGGCAGCTTACAAAAATCCATTAACGAAATTGGATTTTTTAAGACGCTATGCGGAAGGCCAAACTATGACGTATGCACGAGAAGGAAAGGAAACATTAGGAAAGGGACCTATTATTCTTTGTCTTGACCAAAGTGGATCAATGGCTAATATAGACGGTCAGAGTAAAGGGTTTGCTTTGGCCTTAATGATGATTGCCAAAAGACAGCGTCGAGATTTTGCTATCATTCCTTTTTCTAGCGCGTCTAAACAAAAAATGTTCTTTTATGAAAAAGGAAGGATGAAACCCTCCGATTTGGTAAACTTAGCTGAGACCTTTTTAGGTGGTGGAACAAGTTTTACCCCTCCATTACAAAAAGCGGTAAATATTATCGAAGGGAAAAAACTGTACAGTAAAGCAGACATTGTTTTTGTCACAGACGGTGATCCGGGTGATAAACATGCCTTATTGAAATATATTTCTTTAGAAGATGGTATGTTTACTAAAAAGAGAAAGGAGAAGAATTTTAACGTGATTTCCGTGTTAATCGGCCAAAGTGTGTCCGAATCCAACGTTAAATTATTTTCAGACAAAATTGTATGGGCTAGTGATTTTCAAAATGAAAGTGTTGCTAATGCGATCTTTACGATTTAAATTCTAAAAATCAGAAGGGAGGAAGCCCTCAATTAAAGGGGAGGCTATCCTCCTTTTATTTTAGGCAAGGTTATGGATCTACTTGATTTGCTTGAAATGTCCACCTCCAGGACTGAAACAGAAATAGAGGAGCATATTGAGGTTTTTAAATCAGTTTTGCAAAAAAAGAAGAAATTACTTTGGGTTAAGTAAATTAAGATTAATGTCTAACATTTATGGAGCAGTTAAGATTGAATGAACTGCACGAGTGCTTTTTGGATTTATACTAACAATATTTTAATAGCCCCTTTAATTAAGGCTTTATTATTGGTTCAGAAAACCATATTTCCCGGCTCGCATAATAATCATAAAGTTCATCAAAACTAGTTAATTGGTTGTTTAATTGTTTCACATATTCTTCTTCAACGTCATATATTTCACATGCCTTAATAACTGCCTCTTTTTCCGTAAATGCCTTTACCTCATGTATACGGTTTGCCTTTGCTTCTTCCCGGTATACTGCAACCATATAGGTGGTTTGTTTTCGAACTTCTTCAAATCTTTCATTAGCAGCGATCCAGGCCTCAATATCATTTTTAGCAAGTACTCCTCCACTATAGGGAACATCCGATATAATATCAGCCATGAATTTTAGGTGTAATCGATTACTGGTAAATTGATCCCTGAAGAGTAAGAGAATATTGAGTGCTAATTCAGCAGCTCCTGGTTCCTTAGCTCCCCATTCATAGGCAATTGGTTTGCTAAATTCTTTATACTTTTTTATCGAATGTGGTACATTTGTATCCGCTTCACCATTTAAATTCCTTGAAAGAACAACATCCATTCTAATTCCCCTATTCCACTATTTTCTATAATTTTAATATATAATGAACCGAAAATCGTATCAATATTATTTAAATAACAAACATAGAAATTAAAGAAGAATTACAAAGTCCTTTTAAAAAGGCAATGGGGAAGGGATTGCTATGTAATGTTATTGTTAATTAGTTTAAAATACTTATGAAACCCTCCCTGTTTTATATAAATAGAACGGGGATTTGATGACAGGCTCATTTCCAATCGCCTGTCGTTTTTTTGTTTAAAATAATAATACAGCAATTAATATGATGATGACAATATTTAATAATTTTGTACAAATAATAGGAATTATTGACTATAATACTAAAAGAGGATGAAAAAGGGGCCTTCCAAATGAGCATAGAAAGTATAAATTTTGGTGAAGTTCTAAACTCTTTAAGGACGTATAAAAAAATAGAAATTGCCGAATTGGCAGAGGGGATTTGCACCCCAGAAGACATAGAACTCTTTGAAAAAGAGCGTAAGTACCCAACAATGGAACAACTTGCAAAAATAGCCGAAAAATTAAATGTGCAGATTAATTACTTGTTTGATTATACAGCTAGTAGTCGTTTCAACTATGTTATAACGATTTCAAAGCTAATAAATAATTATAAAAGAGAGCGTAATTATCAAGCAATCTATGAAATAATTCAAAAAGAAAAAAACAATCCCATTTTCCGTAGTTTATCTCAGCAACAATTTTTATTATGGCATGAAGGAATTTGTGTTTTTTATTTAGAAAATAATAAAGAGTTAGCTATTGAATTATTAAAAAAGGCTATTAAACTAACCAATCCTAAATATGGGAAACTAACCGAAAATGAAGTAGATATCTTAGCCAGCATGGCGATAATTGAAAAAGATGCTCAAAACTTTGAAGAAGCCCTTTCATTATTTCTGGAAGCCCTTAATCATATTAGAGAGTTACCTTACATAAAGGATCCAACACTAGAAATAAAAATTCTTTATGGATACTCACAGTTACTAACAAAAGTAGGGGAATATGAAGAATCCTTAAAATATTGTAAGGTAGGTATAAAAGCTTGTATTGGAACAGAGTCCAGTTATCAGTTCGCTGATCTTCATTACCAGGCTGGAGAAAATTATATTAGATTGGGCCAGTTAGAAAAGGGTAATGAATATATGGAAAAAGCAATTAATTTGTTTAACATTCAAGGAAATGATGAATATGTTTTGTTGGTAAAAAAAGAACACAATAAACTTTTAACTGAATGTGTACATATTTAATTATTTGGAGGTAGGAAACCTTGAAAAAGCTTTTAGGTATTGGTATTTTATCACTTGGAATTATTGGACTAGCTAATGGGGTAACAGAAACTCAAGATGTCGCTGATTTACCATCCCGCCATAGTATTGAAATTATCGAATTAGCTGATCTACCATCTCGCCATAGTATCGAACCAATTAGTACTGTTGAAGTCGCAGATCTTCCCTCACGTCATGTTGTGGACCCAAATAGCGGCAGAGCGTAATCAAAGCTTAGGCATTGAACAATTATCATTTGTTCAATGCCTTTTTCATTAGTAGTGTTCTGAAAAAGGGGAGGAGGGGAGCATAACTTCCTTTACAAGTTCCATTTAAGTTGATTGGAATTTAATAGTCACTTTAACTAGGGATACAATTATCTCTATTGGACAAACATACATTTAGACAAAATTAGTCAATAATCTAGTTCCTTCTTTTTTTAGCCGAATATAAATATCAGCAAAGGGACATGCAGTGTCATTTGACCCTGGTCCTTAAGTAAAAAGAAGGAGTGAGAAAATGTCATCCGAATTAGGCATTACCATTTTTACTTTTGTCGTAACCATGCTTGTCATTTTTTGGCGACCCGGTGGGCTGAATGAAGCCTATCCTGCAGCTATTGGCGCAGGAATCATTTTACTGACAGGCATCGTGACCCGGGCAGATGTTTTAGATATTATCAGTAAAATTGGCGGAGCCTCCATTACGATTATAGCGACGATTGTCATGGCAGTTATTCTCGAAAGCTTTGGTTTCTTTCATTGGGCTGCTGCCAGGCTTGCCGGTTTTGCGAAAGGATCAGGTAACCGTCTATATTGGTATGTTCAACTTCTGTGTTTTTTGATGACACTATTATTCAATAATGATGGAAGCATCTTAATCACGACACCGATTTTGATTCTATTACTCAAAAATCTTCAGTTAAAACCGCATCAACAAATCCCCTATCTGGTAACAGGTGCCCTTACAGCTACCGCGTCAAGTGCTCCGATTGGTGTAAGCAATATCGTTAATCTCATTGCATTAGAAATTGTGGATATGACGCTTTATATGCATACAGCCATGATGTTTGTCCCGGCAACATTAGGATTATTATTTATGACCTGGTTGATGTTTATGGTAGTGAGGAAAAAGTTGCCCAAGGAATTGCCGAGTTTATCTCATGAAATTGAGGAAAGTTTTTTCACAAAACACTTCCATCCATTAAAAGGAAAATCCTCTGTCGTAACAAAGAAAAAACGAACAAAATTTATGTTAAAGGTATTGCTGTTTGTCTTTGTCATGCGCTGTTTGCTATTTGTAGCCTCTTTCCTTTCCATTCCGATTTCAATCGTTGCCGTAACTGGATCTGTTGCTTTACTGATATGGCGATGGTATCACCTGCGAACAAATCCCGTTGATATTTTGAAAAAGACTCCTTGGCACATCCTTGTTTTTGCCTTCTCCATGTATGTAATCATTTACGGGCTTCACAATGTAGGACTGACGGCACTTATTGTGAAATTATGTGATCCAATTGTCAATCAAGGGCTGCTTTATGCAAGCCTCACAATGGGTGGGCTCGTTTCGCTTCTTTCTAATATCTTTAATAATCACCCAGCCTTAATGATTGGAACAATTACTTTAACTGAAATGGGCCTTGATCCGATTACCTTAAAGACAATCTATCTTGCAAATATCATCGGAAGCGACATGGGTTCATTATTACTTCCAATCGGTACACTCGCGTCACTGATCTGGATGTATATACTCAAACAGCATAAGGTCAAAGTGAAATGGAAGGATTATTTAGGTGTATCCTTAGTTGTCATTCCAATTTCAACTATTTTTACTTTGTTCTTATTGTACTCTTGGCTGCAAATGGTTTTTGCCTAAAGATTAAGGGGAAACTTTTAGGAGGAAATATTTTGGCAGATTTAAACACTATGAGCGGTAAACAAATTAGCATACAAATAGGGAGGTTAACGGCTTACTATTTGATACAGGAAAAGATATCCTCGAACTGTACAATTGGAAGTTTTATTTTATATATCTCTTTGGGACATGTTCGTCAATTCCTGCTTGATAGCAATAAGGATGACCGTGTAGATTATCTTAGTGAGTTTTCCTGTATTGAAAATAAATACACCTATAAGAGTGTGCGGTGCACTTTTATAGGTGTTATTTTAAAAGATTTATCTCCGATTTAAAAAAAGAAAATATAGAATTAAAGTCTCTTTCTTCGTAAAATAACATATTTATTAAATAGACCATTATTTATAAAATATCAGGATTATTAAGAAAAACAAAATTAATAGGCTTTTTAAACTTTTGTCTCTAATCACTTATATATAAAGGGGTCTGGCTAATTTTAAGGAGTAAATTACCGAAATATTAGGTTATCAACAGGCCACTTTACAATTTTTTACATATTCAGAGAATCGTCAGTTAACAATTTACATATTAAGAGGGCGCCAAATGGAATAACCTTTATTCACAAGTTTTCTGTCGGAAAAAGTAATAGCACAAAAAAAAGCCCTTAGAGAAAAAAGCTACTTTTTTTGCTGCACAATGGCTTAATTTTTACTTATTCTAAGGGAAGATCTTCTATTAATTTTTAGTTAGAAACACAGATAGCCCTGTGAAAAATCAATTTTCACAAGGCTGAGTTATATAATAGCGTTCAGTTCTGGAATTTGTCTGTTTTTCGAGTATTCCCGAATTTTTGCGTTATGGATTAGCTCATATGGAAGCCTCTGCAATGCTTCTGGAAGATACTTTCTAAAAGCCATTCTGAAAAAGGCACCGATTGAGTAAAAATGGAAAGATCCTCTTTCTTGAATGCTAGTATGTATATGAACCCCAATCTTATCGACTGTTTCCAGGAAGAAGTTTTTAATGAACTTATTACGGACGTTGTAGTTTTTGTTATCATCATCCAGGAGATAGTTCAATTTATTCATAACCTCCTGCTTAAAGGAGAGCATTACATCGATTTGATCCCTCGGCTTAAATTTGATTTGGTGTCCTTCGAAGAAATAAGAAAGCTCCTTCGAGAGTTTTGCCATTAGAGGGTTTACATTGAACTCGTCGCTATTTTCCTCAACGCATTCAGGTTTTAAAGTGAAAACGATCTTCTTTACCCAAAGCTGCTTCCCGCGGAACTCGATTCCCTCGTATTCAATAGCAAACAGGGCCTCCAAAATACTTAATACTTTGCGAACCCCTTTGGCATTTTTATTTAATTGCTGCTTAAGTGTCTTCATTGTGCGTTCCTGCTTAACCTTATCAACTTTGCCACTTTTGCTGAAGGACATTCCAGTACGGAATTGGTTAAGCAATGCTAAAAACAGCTCGATTCCTTCCGGATTAGATGTACGGACAAATTCAGCTAGAATGTTTGTTTCAAAAAGGGCATGCGGAATTAGAAGGTAGTTAAGTACTCCTCCATTTCTCTCTGGTGTATTGTGTTTTTCTACATCCTTCAACACTAAAACAGGCAATCCTTCATGGATTTCCTCTTTTACAAAATTATACTTTTCTAGATACTGCCTTCCGCCCCAAAGAGTAGAATAAGAAATTCCTAGCTTTTTTGCCCAATAGGAAAGGTTATACTCTTTTAGTACCCCCCTTTGATTTTGCTCTAAATGCATTTGTTTTAGCATAGTTAAATAAACCACGTAAGCCGAGGCAGGGGGGCGATCATATGACTCATTACGGATAAATCGAAATTCTTCCAGTATGGCATGATGCATGCGGAAACCGGCAATTCTTATCTTAGAATGTTTCATTTAGTCGCACTCCTTTCGACAATTCACCTATTTTTCCTTAGGATTGATTATAACAAAACAAAAAAATAAAAATGTGCCCCCTTTAAGGGCTTTATCAACTTGCAAAATCGCTTGAACCCCCATATATCTCAAGGGTCTACGAAAAAGTTGAAATTGTTTTATGTGAGAGTAAACGTCAATATTTTTGGCGGAATAAGCATAATTGTGAGAGTAAACGTCAAATTATTACTCGTAAATTACTACGGGGACCCCTTATATATCAACGTTTTTGAAAGATTAGAATTAGATCGTGCAAAAATATTAAACTTAAATTTTTGCACGTTTATGTGAGAGCAAACGTCAATATAATCTCAAACTCCATTTTTACGTTACTTTTTGACCGTTATCTCAAGTCCACTAGGGAAGATATATGTATGGAATTTAAACAGTCAAAATAGAAAATGAGCTTCTTAGAGGGATTTCTATTTAAAAATGGAATTATTAGGGATGTAAAAAGGAATTATTAGTGTTTATAAACTGTATATTTACAATAAGAAGTGTTGTTTACGTTGTAAGATCTAATTATAAAAATCCAAAAAGATGCAAAAAGCGGTCGGCCCAAACCAATCATTGGTTGATGGCAGCGGGAAAGACAGAGAGGATCTTTTGCATTGTGAGAGCAAACGCCAGAGATGCAAATGGATGCAAAAAGCGTTCGTGCAAATAAATTAGTTGTTGTCAGTGTGGAAGACAGGAAAGAATCTTTTACATTGTGAGAGCAAACGCCAGAGATGCAAATGGATGCAAAAAGCGTTTGTGCAAATAAATAATTAGTTGTTGTCAGTGGGGAAGACAGGAAAGAATCTTTTACATTGTGAGAGCAAACGCCAGAGATGCAAATGGATGCAAAAAGCGTTTGTGCAAATAAATAATTAGTTGTTGTCAGTGGGGAAGACAGGAAAGAATCTTTTACATTGTGAGAGCAAACGTCAGAGATGCAAATGGATGCAAAAAGCGTTCGTGCAAATAAATAATTAGTTGTCGGCAGTGAGAAAGACAGGAAAGAATCTTTTGCATTGTGAGAGCAAACGTCAGAGATGCAAAACGATGCAAAAAGCGTTCGTGCAAACGAATAATTAGTTGTTGTCAGTGGGGAAGACAGGAAAGGATCTTTTGTATTGTGAAAGCAAACGTCAGAGATGCAAATGGATGCAAAAAGCGTTCGTGTCAAATCAATGATTGGTTGGTAGCATAGGGAAAAATAGAAAGGATCTTTTGTATTGTGAAAGCAAACGTCAGAGATGCAAATGGATGCAAAAAGCGTTCGTGTCAAATCAATGAAATT
>NZ_JBXAFB010000008.1:49637-76541 GCF_058792595.1 Cytobacillus sp. MT66 | reverse complement strand
GATTGGTTGGTAGCATAGGGAAAAATAGAAAGGATCTTTTGCATTGTGAAAGCAAACGTCAGAGGTGCAAGGGGATGCAAAAAAACGTTCGTGTCAAACCAATAATTGGTTGATGGTAGAGGGAAAGGTAGAAAGGATCTTTTGCATTGTGAGAGCAAACGTCAGAGATGCAAGGAGATGCAAAAAAACGTTCGTGTCAAACCAATAATTGGTTGACGGTAGAGGGAAAGGTAGCAAGGTTCTATTGTATTGTGAGAGCAAAAGTCAATGATGCAAAGGGATGCAAAAAATGAAATGATGTATGGGGCTATGGGTACTTAGGAAGGGGGAAGCCGGTTAGAAAAATGTTGACAAATACAACAAAAATTACCCATAATTGTATTAATTCTAGAAAAAGAGGAAGTAGCTATGAGCTTTTTAGTAGGTGTTAAAGAGGCTGGAGAAGTATTGGGGTGGGATCGGAGAAAGGTATCAACCTATCATCTACGTGGTGTACTCCCAAAACCTGTGGCAAGCTTATCAAGTGGTCCAATTTGGTTTAGGACACAGATTGAATATTATAAGGATAGGAAAGAAAATAGTGATATTTATTATATTATTGACGACATTGTTTATGAATGTAAGCCTAATAATTCTTTGAAAGAAAGTATTCTTACACTGGAAGAAGTTAACCAATCTACATGTGAAAATTCTATTATATACAGGGAAAAAGATATCAATCATTTAAAATCATTGATTAAAAATAAGGACTCAATAGTTCAGTTTTTATCGTTTGAATCAATAAACTTTTTGCATGATATTGGTCTCCTAGAAACTGATATTTTTAGAGAATACATAGAACAGTACTTGCTGTACAAAAACACGGCTTTCATTAAGAATAAAAGGGGAGGTGAGGAACCATGGTAAGCACCCTGCAAAAGAAAGTGGAAGATGTGACAAAAGTTATTTTTCCAGAATACCCCGGGCTATCACTAAATTGGAACTTAGAAATTAGCCATCTTTTAAAACGAAGTGACTATCAGCCAACAGAATCTATTAAAGCGTTTTTCTTTATTATAGATCGGTTAGTAAAAGAGTATCATTTAGTATTTGAACAATTTGAGCAATGGGCTTCAGATTATAAGGATGAAATAAGAAATTTTGTTCTACCATATTTACAGCAGCATAAAGATACAATTGGTACATATTCCTTAAAGTCTGATAGCAAAGAAGTAGTTAATCAATTATTGAATCAAAGTTTTGTAGAGTCGGGTACTGCACTGCTAATCCATCGACTAAGAGAAACGATTAGTCAAAATAAATTTGATTTATCTTCTGAAATCCCAACTGCAAGGATTACAGAAAGAGTGTTAGAAGCTACTGCTCAATTAAGGGCCAAAGAAACCCAATTGGGAAGATTAAAATCAAACGAGGCATTTGAGCAATGGCAAAATCTTACTTCCCAAGCGATAAGCGCTATGGATGATTTAACTGCTGATATTTTCGATATCGTTTCTATTTTGTGGATGGAACAGGCAACTCATAAGGATCAGATGATTCATTTTCACACTGATGACGCCTTGAACTTAAGAAAAATTCGCGGCAGGAGCCAAGAACAAGACGGATACCAAACATCATATCGGAAAAAAGAAAGAGATGACATCATGAGAAGGCTGGCAGCTCTAACCACTATATGGATTAGAGTAGAACGAGGCAGTTTAAAATTTATTAATGAAGATCAGGAAAGTTTTGAGGAGATCGGCCAGGTGCAATTCAATCCTTTATTTGTTGTAGATAGTGTTACTGTTGCCTACAAGGGTGATACACCAATCGGGATTTATGAATGCAGCATTAGACCGGGTGAATTGCTTTCCAATTTCCTGTATGGTTCAAAAAAAAGCAGTGGACTACTGGCTTTAAAAACGCTTGAATATCATCCAGTTCGGCAAAAATATCATAAAAGGTTATCACGCTATCTTTCCTGGCAATGGAGGATCCGGCAAAAAAGTGCTGACTACTTAAGGGCCTATAATATTGGTGGTGAAAAAGGCTTATTAAATGTGATGGACATGGATGTTAATCCTCGGTATGGATCAAGGGTTAAAGAACAGTTTGAAGAAATATTAGATACCCTTCATAATGACGGGATCATCAGGGAATGGCGATATAAAGAGGAATCGATAGAAGAGGATATAGAGAAGACAAGAGATTGGTTTTCAAATATCTGGTTAAAAGCCAGTGTTCAGATTATTCCTCCGTCAGAAATCACAACCTTCAGAAATGATAAGGATTCACTAATAATTGATCAAGACTATGCCACAATGGACTTACCAACGGTTCTGGAGTGGTTTGCAAAGAGAAAAGTGGCTACCTCTATAGAAACAATTGAGGAGATAGAAGTGAACCCAGAGAATATGACGAAAGAAAGAAAGAGGCGCGGTTTGACCAAATCGGAGGCTGCAAAGGAAATAGGCATTTCAATCAGCACTTTATCCAGATATGAAAGAAATTTAATCAAGGACCCCGTTAAGGACAGCTTAAAGAAAATGAGGTTATGGTTAAATGGGGATAATAAGCAGCTAAGTAGAGCACAAGCATTGAGTAAATAGAGAGTAATCATAATGACGGACTGTGATTCCCTTTATTTTGATTGATTACATGAGCATCTATCTTTCAATAGGTCTGATTGCATGTATTCATAGACCCACGGACATTGTTGAATACCCCGCCTGCAATCACTGTGCATTGTAATGCTATCTTATAGTTGGAAAATCTCCAATGAATAACATTCACTCTTAAAGAGATCATGATTATTTTTACTTATTAAATAAAAGAAAAATATTTCATTGAAGTATGCGAAGGAAAGTCAAATCCATGTTTTAAATAAAGGGCTTATGATGTTGAAGCAAAAAAAGAACAACTTAACCAATAGCTAAAAGGACTGCCATGTAATCTCATTTGATTTTGGCAGTCTTTTCTTATAAACATAATAGGGTAGAGGACAAGAAGCTTTAAAAGTTTTTTTATGTTGTTATAATGAAATTCAATTTAATGTTTGAAAAATGTTAAGTGACTACGGTTGGTCCCTTAAAGAGCCATATAATGAATAAACTTTAAAAGAAATTATGGATATCTAATTTAGAGTTTAGAAGAGATGGTGAAGGTTCTACTTAAAGTAACGACAAAGGTAAATCTAATAATGAAAATTTCACATGTTCTCAACAAAATGACAAAAAATGCATTTGATTGAACCTTTCTAGCCTGAATATAAATTAAATTGGCTATAATGAGTTTTAAGTCATTTAAAGGAGCTTTCCTACATGAACGACATAGACAAATTAAAGTATAGTTATATCATAGTAAACATGGTCCGAGGTCTTCAATTTGGGATTGAAGAAAACTTACGGGCTTTAGCTAATAAGCTTGGAACAACCTATCCAGGACTTAGAATTCTATGGATTTTACAATATGAAAAACAAATGACAATCACAAGACTTTCCAAAATGGGATTGTGGGACATATCTACCACACAGAGAATAGTGACTAACTTACGTAAACGAGAATTGGTGGAAATAAATAAGAGTAAAGAGGATAGTCGAATAAGATTAGTTAGTTTAACCCAGAATGGGTGGAACTTGATAGAAAGTGCATATGATTACGCCTTACAGATGGAATTAAATCCCGATTTGGTTTGTGCTTTGGAAAAAGCCATGAATAAATATGGAGACGATGATTTTAGAAAGTTTATCGAGATAGGAATATATATGTGTACAGAGCTAATTAGTGAAGACTATGTGAACTGGGTTTATAATGTAATGGAGACCTCCTTAAAAAGAAATATTAAAGCACAAGGTAATAATAATAGTTGTGGTTGCAAATAATGTATTTAGATATTTGCAGCTGCAACTTTTATTTTGTTACAAGTCTTTTTTTAGGAGGTTATAATGAAAAACTCAAAATTAATTTATATAGCTTTGCTAATTTTGCCATGGCTAACTGTCCCCTTATTAGGGAGAAAATCATTTAGAAAATACTTACCAGCAGCGGTTTTTATGAGTACATTCACTAAAGCATTAGATTTATTCGGTGAAGAGAAAAAATGGTGGCGGTTTTATAAAGGAATACCACCTTTAGATAGTATGAATTTTTTTAATTTCGGCCCTTATCTTGTAACAAGTCTTTGGGTGTTAAAAATAACCTTTGGTAAACTTTTACTATATATAATTTCAAATACTATTCTTCACATTTGTTTTATCTATTTTGGAGGTCTGAGAATTGTAAAACACTATAAAATATTTGAATTAAAAAAGTTAACCAAATTTCAATATTTAATTATCGACTTATTTAGGGCATTAATTCTGTATAGTTTTCAATCCTTAATAAATAGGTCATTATTCGAAAAAGTCAAGTATTAAAAATGAACCGATCTCTCACTAGGCCTTTAAGATCATCGTTTATAATTTTTTAAAGTTATGGGAGTTTGTTAATGATTAACCTTTAAATTCAAAACCGTCACTCAAGCAGTTATTTCTCACTGTTACTGACATTGTATTTTGACAAGAAAATGACGAGATAGCTGTCCAAATTTGCTGGTTGTCCTTTCAAAAAAAAAAGAGGGAAGCCTATCCAAGCTTCCTTGATGTATTAATGTCAATTTCATAAATTTCATTTATCCTCAAATTCAGTTTTACTTGGTACGGTTCTATTTCAACAAATCATAATCGCTGAGTAATTATTTATAAAATTCATTCTAGCAATAGGTTGTGGAGGTTACTCATCCCTCCTCATTCAATCAAAAGTTTAAGCCCTTAGCCATCATACTTCATTACCACTGTTATTGTAAGGAGATATTTATCTTTTGATATGTTTCTCATTAAAAAAAACTAATTAAGGGGGGAATAAGTGCTGGATCCATTCCTTTTTGTGTCAAATGAAATATTACTAGCTTGTTACCATAAAGCTAAGGACAACAACTTTCCTGATGAAATTATCGGAATTTGGTTCGAAGAAATAAAAAAAAGAAATTTATCCGTTAATAAACCTAAATCCACAACACAACTAAAAAGAGTAAAGTAAATGGTGATAAATTAAGAAAAACCTTCAGAAATGATCTCTTTTTTATTACCAGTAAGAAGCTTTATGTAGGTTGACAAGATAGGTCAAGAGTTTTGTGTATTTGGTCTATTGAAAAATAATTTTCACTAGCTATGTCCCAGGCCTTTGAACGAAAGATAAATAATCAAACGGAGAAACGGGATCAGCAATGCTTACTGTCATTCGTGAGGTCCAAGAAATAAAAATACTCGTAGCGGTAGAGGAAGAAAAAAAGAAAAAGTGGTTCGAGTGTTGGAAATAAGATTACTCATTTAACTTGAAATTTCAATATAAATAGCCTGAATTTTCAGTGTTATAAGTGAGAATTTAGCCCTACTAGTGAAGGCTCAGCAGATTTGTCCCTGTTCACTTACTTAGTTATTTAACATTGTAAATCCGCATTTTCCTGATGATCCCCTAATAGGGCTATCATCAGGAAAATGGGTCCACTATGCTCATTATTTTATTATTAATAATCTGTTACACTCCATGCAATTTGCAAAAAAAAATTTGTTTAAGCAACGCCTTTTTACAAGGATTTGTCCGATAAGCCATACAGTACATTTAGTTTCATCTTTGACAGCATGGATGGACCATCACTGTTAAGATAATGCATATATTATCCCTTCTTTTTTAACTGTTTAATCAGTATTAAATGACGTTTTCTATTTCGGCTTCATTTATTTATACAACACTTGGACTTTACCCCTGAACTAAATCCTTCCTGATAGGCTAAACCCATAATCAGTACTTCTAATTCGGTAAGCTTTCTCCCTATAATATCTTCTATTTTAGTTCTAGTATCTTCAATTCCCATTGATTTTTATCTCCTTTCTTTAGTTGTTGTTAGGGAATCTTGTAAAGTATTTGCTGGGTTAATGATACCTTCTAAAGGCTAATATAAAGAATAAATAATCGCTTTTACATATTGTTAGTTGTTACAGAAGCCAGCTTTCTCTTTTAAATAAGAATAGATTTTAAGGAATTGGAATTATTAAAAGAACATTTATCTACGAATTTTTCAACCCATCGATTAGAACCTGAACTACTTCGGGACGACTAAACTGGGGAGGGGGGGTTACACCATTACGAAGCATTTCTCTAACTTTAGTTCCCGACAGGTGTAAATGATTTTCCTTAGTATGAGGGCATGTTTTACTTGTGGCCATATTATTGCATTTTTTACAATAAAAGCTATATTCAAAAGATAGAATGGTAATTCCTAAATCTTCTTTAGAAAACTGGTCAAATATTTTTTGTGAATCATATGTCCCGTAATAACCCCCAACTCCAGCATGGTCTCTCCCTACAATAAAATGAGTACAACCATAATTTTTACGAACTAATGCATGAAATATGGCTTCCCTTGGACCAGCATAGCGCATGGATGCAGTAAATACTGCTAACAGTATCCTGTTTTGGGGATAATAGTTTTTTATTAAGATTTCGTAACTTTGCATTCTAATATCTGCGGGAACATCATCGGATTTCGTTTCACCAACTAAAGGATTTAAAAAAAGTCCATCTACTATTTCCAATGCTGTTTTTTGAATATATTCATGGGCTCTGTGAACAGGATTTCTAGTTTGAAATCCAACGACTGTTTTCCATCCTTTTTTGATAAACTCATGTCTTACTTCTTTAGGGGATTTATAGTATTTTAGGAATTCAGTTTTTTTTGAAGGCATTTTGGTCAATATAATTGGTCCTGCAGCATATAAATTGGGTCTTTCCAGAAGTTTTTTAACCCCTGGATGATTGGGATCAGTTGTTTGAAAAACTTTATTCGCTTCTTTCATTTTATCTGGTCTATAAATTTCTTCTAATATTAGAACGCCATAACATTTATTTTTGTATTTTAACTTTATTTCATCCCCAATTTGTATCTTTTCTGCAGTTTCTTCAGTTAATGGCAAGGTAATTGGAATACTCCAGAGTGTTCCATTTTCTAGTCTCATATTTTCCAAAACTGACTCGTAGTCTTTCTTTCTAAGAAAGCCCGTAAGCGGGCTATAGGCTCCGTTTGCAATCAATTCTAAGTCGGATAAGGCCATTTTATCTAATTCAATTTCATTATTTAGGTGTGAAATATTATAATTAAAATTAATTTTATCGATTAACTTCCCCCCATGGGGAATGCTTGTTTCCATTCTATACCCCTCCTTTTATTGATTTTTGAGACGAATTTTATTATAGAGATATGACTTAATCTCCCCTACACATTCATCGATTGATAATTTATTTGTATTAATGGTAATTTCGGGATCTTTCGGTTCTTCGTAGGGAACATGAATCCCCGTAAACTGTTGAATCTCTCCCTTTCTTGCTCGTTTATAAAGGCCTTTTGGGTCTCGTGTTTCACATACTTGAATTGGACATTTTACATAAACCTCAACAAATTCATTAGGATCGAATAATTTCCTAGCTTGATTTCGATCCTCCTCGAAGGGAGAAATAAGAGCAGCGAGGACAACGATTCCCGAATCAACAAAAAGCTTACCAATTTCCGCGGTCCTCCTAATGTTCTCTTTACGATCTTCCTCACTAAAAGAGAGATTATTGTTAATTCCATGACGAAGATTATCACCATCTAATAAATATACGTGAACCCCTTCGTTATAAAGCTGATTTTGGAGAGTATTAGCGACAGTTGATTTTCCTGAGCCAGAAAGACCAGTTAGCCAAATCATTAAACTTTTGTGCCCATTCATTTTTTGCCTATCTTTTTTGGTAACAGTTGACTGATGCCAGAAGATGTTACTTATATTTCTCACCCTTTCCACATAGGTTCCTTAAATAATAAATTTAGGGAATACTATATTACTATGTTAAGTTCTTAGGTTTGTATATTAAACTTGCCCAATATTAACAGTTAAGTACAAGGTGTTTTATCTCCAGACATCTTGGGAAGTCTTAAACCAAGCCTTAACCAAAGAAAATTCTCAGTTATCTCGCCTTTAAGAAACAGTTATACCTAATCATGTTTAAGCAATTTAATTTAGAGTTGCAGAAAAATCAATGTTAATAGTTAATAACTCAGAGGGAAATTAAATTATAAATGAGCTAAATTGAGGAGTAAGTAGGCGTAGATATAATACTTTTTCATTAAACCTATAAATATTTTAAGAATGAATTTTGGTCGTCATTTGTAGTAGCTTCATTGCTAAAGAATATCCAGGAAAGTCTGGAGCGAAATAATTACTAGCCTCGATTAGACGAACCTTTACTGTATCTGGGGAATATGGTGGGTAGGCTTGTAGCAAAATTGCAACAAGACCTGAGGCAATTCCCGTTGCCATTGATGTTCCAGATAAGGTAAAATAATTAGTTCCAACACGATTATCTGGAAATTTATTAACTAAGGTAGAATTTGGCGATACAAGGGATGTGATATTTGTGCCAGGAACAGCTATATCTGGTTTAATAAAGCCATCTACAGTTGGTTTACTACTTGTATATGGTGCAGGTAAATCATCATTTAGGTTAGATGTATTTCTATCATTTGTAGCACCAATGGTTAGAATTAAAGGATCAAAACCGGGGGTATTAATAGTCCCTTCAGGCCCAGTGTTCCCGGCTGCAGCTATAACGACAATACCTGACTCCCATGCTCTTTCACACGCTTGGGCAAGCGGGTCGTTAATATATGAGGTAGATGGAGTTGCTCCAAGAGACAGATTAATTACGCGAATCCCCAACCGAATACGATTTTCAATTGCCCAGTTAATGCCAGCAATCACATCTGATACATTACCATTACCTTGCTCGTCCAGTACTTTTACGCCAACAATATTAGCTTCTGGTGCCACACCGCTGTATAATTTACTTGATGCCGCACCGTTACCTGCAATTTCTCCAGCAATATGGGTCCCATGTCCATTATCATCATATGGGATCGTTCTTCCGTTTACAAAATCAACAAAGTCAATAATTCGATTTGTAGGATGAATTAAGTCATAATGTCGGAAAACTCCAGTATCTAGAACTGCAACAGTCACACCTTTCCCAGTTAAACGATGTACAGTATTTGCACTTTTTGACTGAATAGTAGCTGTTGCAATATTTAAATTCACCTTGACAACGTAATTATGATGGACATAATTTACTTCTTGATGATTAATAAGCTTTATTAATGTTTCTCTACAAAACTTTCCAGTAATTTGCTTTAGTTCATGTAAGTGATATTCCGGCTTATCTAACTCTTTTAATGTACATAGTTTGGAAATATCAACATGACTACAGTTTTTATTTAAAACAACAATAGCATCTAAAATTTTTACGTTAGTGTTATTATGTTTTAGAAAATTATCGATTATCGGATCAATTTGTTTTGTCACTTAAATTACCTCCAATAAAATTAATATTCTGTATGAAGAGGAAATAATGAAATAAATTACATCTTTTTTTTACTCTTCATTATGAAATGACACTAATTGACTATTAATGTCCTTAGTAGTGGTCTAAACCAATCTAATTATAAATTTCACAGCCACTTTAAATACGCTATTAAAATAGTTAAACTCATACATATTAAACTTAGTGGAAACCCCACTTTAAAATAATCTGTAAATCTATAACCACCTGGCCCGTATACTAGCATATTCGTTTGATACCCTATTGGTGTTAAAAAGCTACAAGAAGCTGCGATAGCAGTAATCATGGCAAACATCATCGGATCAGTGTTTAATTGGATGGACAAAGAGTATCCTATTGGAAACATTAATGCAGCCGCTGCAACGTTATTGAGGACTTCAGTTATAATTAATGTTGTCAAATAAAATAAAACCAGCACCCCAACTACCCCTAAACTAGATTGAATTTCTATTAGAATCGAAGCAATTGTTTGTGCAAGTCCAGTTTTATCGATTGCCTTTCCA
Source organism: Cytobacillus sp. MT66 (assembly GCF_058792595.1). Taxonomy (NCBI): domain Bacteria; kingdom Bacillati; phylum Bacillota; class Bacilli; order Caryophanales; family Bacillaceae; genus Cytobacillus; species Cytobacillus sp. MT66. The sequence continues at coordinate 66,591 of NZ_JBXAFB010000008.1, read as the reverse complement.
ATTCCTATTGAGCTCGCCATTAAGATAATCACATTCCAATTAATTGCTTTAAATGCTTCCGTAACGGTTAATAACTTCGTTAATATCAAAACAACTGTTGCTATCAGGGTAATTTCAAAAGTTGATAAAAGTTGAAATGCAGGAGTAAGCATAATAATAATAAGTACCCCGAAGGTAAAAACTTTCCTGTGCCATGGAACTTTTTTTGATTGGATAACAGGAGATATAAAATGGAAGTCTTCAGAGTTAACCCACGATTTAATAAAATCATTTTTAGCAAGCAATAAAAGGATATCTCCTGGTTTAATCACAATGTTTCCTATCCCAGATGTGATTTGGTTGCCCTTTCTTTTAACTGCAACAATTGCAGCGTTATACCTTGAACGAAAATGACTATCCTTAATTTTTTTATTGATCAATGGGGAATTATGAGAAATGCTTACTTCATAAAGTGTTGCGTGATTAAATTTCTCATGTTTTAACTGGCCTGTGTAGGGTTTAAGGCCAAGTACCTCATTAATGTGCATCGAGCTAGCCAGATCTCCAGAAAAAACTAGAATATCGTCACATTGTATTATTTCATCATTTGGAGCAGGAAGGATTGCTTTTTCATTTCTAATTATTTTAAAAAGGTATAATTGGTTTAAGTTTCGAAGCATGGCTTCTTGAATAGTCTTACCAATTAATAGCGACCCCTTATCTACTACAAACATATGAATAGAATGATGCTGTTCATCTTCGAACTTTTCTCTATTATGACTTCTGTTAGGCAACAAACCTTTTCCAATAAATACAAAATATATAATTCCAGCAAGTGTCATTGGTATTCCAAAAATGGTGAAGTCAAAAAAGCGAAACCCTTCTAACCCTTTCTCTAATAAAAGGCCGTGTACAATTAAGTTTGTTGAAGTTCCTATTAAGGTAATGGTGCCACCCAAAATGGTAGCATACGATAACGGAATCATAAGTTTGGAGGGCTTAATATTATTAGAAATTGCCCAATTTTGGAGAGTTGGGATTAGCATTGTTACGATAGGGGTGTTATTCATTAGCGCTGAAAGAGAACTGACTGGTAGCATTAGATGAAATAAAATATGAGAAAGAGATTTTTTAGGTTTTAAGATTCTTTGTATGAGTTCATGCAAAATTCCACTTTTTGATATTGCGGAGCCAATAATAAACAGAAATGCTAAGGTATGAACCCCTGAATTTGAAAATCCACTGAGTCCTTCACCTACCGATAAAATACCAGTTAGGATGAGAATTGATAAGGCCAAGAATACTGTAAATTCTGGCAAAAACCACTCTTTAATTAATGCTATAAGCATGCAGGAAATTGTAATACATAAAATAATGGTATTAAGGTCCAAAATTATCTCCCCTGACATTTAAACGTATTATATATTTTTATGTAAGTATTCCCTGCTTGTACATAATATCGGCCCATAATTCAAATGAAATAAATTATAGTTGGCAAATATATTTCATCTCACATACTTTAGGTAAACTACTAAGCCTTAGCTGAATTACATCAGGCCAATGTTGACAACGGAAAAAATCCTATTCCAACTGAGAGGTTGGAAAAGTTTGAAGATGCAGGAAATCAAGGGAAGTAATACTGGCCCTTAAAGCGGGGTTACATAAAAGATGACAGGATCAAACAGTTCGCTTATTCTTTTCGTGCAGCTACTGCTAGAAGAGATATTTATCATACAAAACGATTCGATGGAATGACATCTGCAGTATAAATTCAATCCTTTAAAAGGTTAAAGTTGTTGTTACTTAAACAGAGTATTTAGAGCAAAAAAATCATCAGATTTTAATCGAATCACATTCTGATAAGAGGTGTTAGAAGAGGCTGCATGCCTTTATACATAAACAAAAAGTAAAAGAAATATATGCATGTCGAAAAGAATCCATTGAACAGATCTTTTGCGGATGAAAAAAAGGAACATGATATGCATGGACATAATTGCTCATGCAAGTTTGCCAATCGGAATGGGGGAGGCTCAACGATAGCAAAGATTAAGCATAATATGCAAAGCCAAACTCATTTTAAATATTTTTCTGAGAAAGAGTCTAGAAATAAAAAAGGCATTTGGGGAACATTCCCAAATGCCTTTTGACTTCAATTTTTAAGAGGTGAAATAAATTTCACCTTTTTTTACCTAAATCCTTAAAGAATTATTAAGGAAATATGCGGAATTTCATTAGTGTCCCTATTGATTTACAGCTATGCCTAGAGCAAAAAAGGCGACAGGGCATAACGTATAAAAAAAGAGGAAGTTTGTGACTTTTGAATTCAAATTGAGGTGAGATAGTGAAAATAATGACCATTTTAGGGACACGTCCAGAAATTATAAGATTAAGCCTTATTATAAAAAAACTTGATGAATATGCTGATAAACATTTGTTAGTGCATACAGGACAAAACTTTACATCCTCACTAAGTGACGTGTTTTTCCAGGAACTACAGATCCGTAAGCCTGATTATATTTTAATGAATCAACAATCGTCATTAGGAGTACAGTTAGGGACCATGTTCAAAAAATTAGAAACTATTTTATTATCGGAAAACCCTGATAAGGTTTTAGTACTTGGTGATACAAATAGCGGGTTAAGTGCGATTTTAGTAGAAAGAATGGGAATTCCAGTGTTTCATATGGAAGCTGGAAACCGTTGTTTTGATTTAGAGGTACCGGAAGAAAAAAACCGGCGTGTAATTGATGCAATATCGAGCTTTAATCTACCTTATACTCCTCAAAGCAAAGAAAACTTAATTAATGAAGGGCTCCCGCAAAATAGAATACTAACCGTGGGAAATCCTATTTTCGAGGTCTTATCAAATTTTAATACTGAAATTGAAGGGAGTACAATTCTTTCCAATCTTAACCTTAGGAAAAACGGTTATTTTTTGGTCACAGCCCATCGTTCCGAAAACGTAGATCATAAACAGCGTCTACTTGAAATTATGAAAGGAACAAACATGATTGCAGACACTTATAAAAAAAGGGTGATTTGCAGCATTCATCCTCGTACTAAATCTAAATTGGAGGGTCTTACCTCTTTCAATCTACATCCACTGGTTGAATTCCACGAACCTTTTGGCTTTTTCGACTTTGTTAAGCTTGAGAAGAATGCTCTTTGTGTACTTACAGACAGTGGGACGGTACAGGAAGAATGCTGTTTGTTTCATGTACCGACAGTTACAATTCGTAAAACGACTGAGAGACCTGAAACAATCGCATGTGGAAGTAATATGCTGTCCGGAATCGATGCTGATCAGATTTTAAACTGCGTTAGAGTAATGGTTAATCAGCCAAAATGCTGGAGTTATCCAGAGGGATATGATTATCCCAACGTATCAGATAAAGTTATTAAAATTATCCTAGGGGGCATGAAAGTTGTTTAATCATCAAACCATATTAATCACAGGGGGCACAGGATCTTGGGGATACGAGTTGGTAAGACAATTATTAACTTTTGAACCAAAGGAGATTCGTATTTTTTCAAGAAATGAATCAAATCAATTTACAATGAAACAAGAGTTTGATAGTAATCCAAAATTGAAATTTATTATTGGTGATATTAAAGAACTAGATGTTTTAAATGAGGCATGTCAAGGTGTTGATTATATATTTCACCTTGCGGCATTAAAACATGTTCCGGTTTGTGAATATCAACCTATGGAGGCCTTAAAAACAAATGTACTAGGAACACAAAATGTAATAGAAGCTGCAATAAATTGTAACGTAAAAAGAGTTGTATATATTTCAACTGATAAGGCATCGAATCCTTCCAATTTTTATGGTCTTTCTAAAGCGATGGGAGAACGTCTGATTATTCACGCCAATACTTTAAATACCAATACAAGATTTGTATGCATTCGTGGTGGAAATGTATTGGGGACAAACGGGAGTGTTATTCATGTATTTAAAAAACATATACAGGAAAAAGGGAAAATTGGCATAACCGATTTGGAAATGACACGTTTTTTCTTAACTTTAGAAGAAGCAATAAAATTAGTTTTTAAAGCAACATTTGAAAGCTTAGGCGGAGAAATCTTTGTGATGAAAATGCCGGCATGCAAAATTGTAGATCTTGCACAGGTTTTAATTGAAACTTCTGGTAAGAAGAATATTGAAATTGAGGTATTAGGCATTCGTCCTGGTGAGAAAATTCATGAATTGTTGCTTTCTGAATATGAGAGTCAATCAGCTATTGCTTATGACGATGAGTATTTCGTTATTTTGCCATCAATTAATATTAAAGACTTAAAGAAACATTATTCAAAGTATATGCCGGCTAATCTCATTAACTATAATTCTAGTAAAAATTTAATGAGTAAAGAAGAAATTAAAGAATTATTAAAGGAAGGCAGGTTTATTTAAAATGAATCTACTCATCCTCGGAGGAAAGGGTATGGCTGGACACATGATAACAGCCTATTTTAAACAAAAGTCTGATTATAATGTATTCTATACCTCAAGGGATAAAAATGATAAAGACGGAATCTTTTTGGATGTAACCGACACAACAAGGTTAGAAGAAGTTATAAATGCTATAAAGCCAGATATAGTAATTAATTGTATTGGTATTTTAAATGATAACGCTAGCAAAGATATTAATCTAGCCTTCCAACTAAATAGTCTGCTGCCTCATCAGTTAATTAAGTTATTAGACCGAATCAATGCAAAATTAATCCATATTAGCACTGATTGTGTTTTCTTGGGGACTAAAGGTGCTTATACGGAAAGAGATATTCCTGATGGGACTTCCGTTTATGCGAAAACTAAGCAATTGGGAGAAATCTTTTGTAATCCACATTTAACAATTCGGACTTCAATTATTGGCCCTGAACTTAAAGAAAACGGAATTGGTTTATTTTTATGGTTCATGAATCAAAAAGGAAAAATTAAAGGTTACGAAAATGTTTATTGGAATGGTGTTACCACTCTTGAATTAGCCAAGGCAATTGAAAAGATGATTAAGAAGGATATTACAGGTTTATACCACTTAGGTTCAAACAATAAAATATCCAAATATCAGCTGTTAAAGTTAATCCAGAAGACTTTTAGAAAAAATGATGTTGAAATTGTACCAGACACAGAAATTGTTCTAGATAGAACTATAAAAAGTACTAGAACAGACTTTATATATCCAATACTGTCATACGAAGAAATGTTATTGGAACTGAAAGATTGGATGTGTCAACAATGAATCGGCTACCGAAGGTGTTAATTACTGGAGCAAGTGGTTTTACGGGTCAACATGCATGTAGGTACTTTTTAAAAGCCGGATATGAAGTCATCGCGGTAACAAGAAGTGATTTTAATAAACCTCCAGGTACTCTAGTCGTAAAATGTGATCTTACAAAAAGGGAGGCGGTAAGGAACTTAATAAAACAAGCAAGACCCCAATTCATTCTTCATTTAGCAGGTCAAAACCATGTTGGGAGATCATGGAACGATCCTATTTCCACACTTGAAGCGAACGTTAATTCAACTCTACATTTAATTGAAGCTATCCGTCTTGAAAAACCAGATTGTAAAACTGTTATTGTTGGCTCGGCTCTCCAGTTTGATCCATCTAATCCTTCTACCCTAACTCATCCATATAGCTTTAGTAAAACACTTCAAATTTTAGCTGCACATGCATGGGAAAAACTTTACAATTTGCATATTGTGATCGCGAAACCTAATAATTTAATAGGTCCAGGACATTCAAACGGTGTATGTTCTATTTTTGCTAATAAAATTGTTGAAATGGAAAGAAATAGGGGAGAAGCCATTCTTGAGGTTAATAATCTTGGTGCACAGCGTGACTTTATTGATGTAAGGGATGCTGTTAGCGCTTATGAAATTCTTTTGGCTAAGGGAAAGTCTGGAGAAACCTACAATATTTCTTCCGGACATAGTTACTCCCTTGAAGATATTATCACTATATTCCAATCACTCACCACCGTAAATTTTACGATTAAATCAAATGAAAACAATAATGAGGAGAAGGTGGATACTCCTCCTTATAAAGCCTTGAATTTAGGCTGGAAACCGACTATTCCAATACAATCATCCCTGGAAGATATCTTAAACTTTTACAGACAAAATAATTAACGGTGATGTTAAGGAGAGAAGCCAAAATGAAAGATGTAGGAATTGTTATGCCTGTTTACAAACAGGATCCTTTGTACTTGGAGTTGGCATTAAAGTCCGTTTTGGACCAAAGCTACCCGAATTATCATTTTGTAATCGTCTCAGATGGTGCTCCGCCTGAAACTGTAGATGTGATTAAAGAAATGACGGAGGGGGATGAAAGGGTACATCTAATTCTTAAAAAGGATAACGAAGGTGTGGCGAAAACATTAAATATCGGTTTTGATTATTTAATGGGAATTGAAGAGGTTAAATATTTGACTTGGGTTTCAAGTGACAATATTTATTATCCTACTTTTGTAGCAAAACTAAAAAACGCATTAGAAACAGCACCCAATGATGTTGGTTTATCTTTTAGCAGCTTTAGGCATATCGATCGTGATGGTAACTTTTTAAAAGAACCTTCCTTAGAGCAATTTTATAAGTATCAAAACCAACCGAAAGAAAATCTCCTTGAAGTATGCTTCATTGGGGTTTCATTTATGTATAAAAGAGATTTAGCAAAAGAAATTGGTGGGTATAGACTTGAACCGGTCGAAGACTATGATTATTGGCTTAGGCTAACTGAGAAATGTGAAATTGTTTATATAGAAGATGTATTAATGGAGTATCGTAAAAATTCGCCATTAAGTTTATCAGCACAATTAAAAAGTTCAATTGATCAACATAGACGATGGAGATATGCCTTTAACTTGGCAAAACAGGAAGCAAGAAATCGAAGAAATATTCCCTTTATGTTAACAGTTATTTATCCAGTTGAAAATGGATCAGTACAAACCATTGAAAAATTAGAAGCGTTATTTGAACAAACATATAGTAATTATAAGGTAATTATCATAGATAGATCGGTTGACCAGTCTGCCATTAATGTACTAAAGCACATTGAAGACCCTCGAGTTAAATTTATAGCATTATCAGGGGCTTCTGAGGATAAAAGTATTCGCAGCGGTATGAAGGAGGCAGATACACCGTTTACATTAATCTATGGAAAAAGTGTGTTTCCTTCAACTAATACCGTATTATACAATTTTTTTAATTTCCATAACCATCTAACACAACAAAAAGTCATTAATAAAAAAGTAGTAATTTTTGATAAAGGAAAAGGCGCAATTGGTTATGCAGTGGTTCAATCTGAACAAGAATGGGTGTTTGGCCATCTTTATAATACTGGGAAGTTAGCTGAAATTTTAACGTAAAGGATGGATCTGGCTATGGGAGAAAAAAATATGCCGAAAATATTAATAAATTCTGTTCCTAAAAGTGGTACTAACCTTTTAGTTCAAATTATTAAAGGTATACCAGGGATTTTTCAAGATCAAAAGGTTTTTTATCAGAGTGAGAATTATTTAAAAGTGTTAGATATTAAACCAGGGGAGTTGGTAAGTAGCCATATTCCCAAAAATGAGGAATTTTCAAGGCAGTTAAAGTCACATTCAATCAAGCAATTATTTATTTACCGAGACTTAAGGGATATTGCTGTATCGCTGGTTTATTTTATAAACAATAAACTGCATGATCATCCACTGTTTCCGGTTTTTCAAAAACGTATACTAACATTTGAAGAACAGTTGAATACGGTAATCTGCGGTATTGAGTTGATAGGAGATGAAAAAAATAATAAATATGGCATAGAACGATATCCAGGAGTCTTTCACGAATATTTACCAATTTATAAATGGAAAGACGATCCTACTATCTGCAGTATGCGTTTTGAAGACTTGGTATGTAACGAAAACTCCAAAGACATTGAGATTCTTAAAATAATCGATTTTTTATGGGAGGATCTAGGGTACTTGAAGATGGATAAATATCATTTATTAAACATGATGAAACAAAATATTAATCCGGAAAAGTCTTGGACATATCGTAAAGGGTTAATCGGAAACTGGAGAAATGAATTTACAGCAGACAATAAAAATAAATTTAAAGAGGTTACTGGTGAATTTTTAATTAAATATGGATATGAAAAGAACAATGATTGGTAGCTACTTAAACAAAAATTTATCTAAACCAACTATCATTACTATTTAAAAATGGATGAATGTACAACAAAACTGATTCCGGTACATTTTTTAAAAAAGAGGAGTGGATTAAAAATGGATAGTCAAAAACGGGAGCAACTTGCTTCAAAATTAATAACCCCAATACTACCATTATATGAAAAAGATTTTCCGTTAATATTTTTTTGGAGTCCTAAATGCGGGTGTACTTCACTAATAAGGTGGTACTTCTTCCAAATAGGATTACTTCAAAATGCACTCAATTATAACCCTTGGGTTCATTTCTATAGAGAAGAAGTTTATGAAAAAAAAGAAAATTATAAGCTTCTAGTAACTCAGGAACTTTTGAATGCAAAAAAAGATGTTTATAAACTTGTTCGTAACCCCTATCAAAGAGCAGTTAGTTCATTTTTTACAACACTAAACAATAAACATATTATGGATAAGGTCCATCCAACAGGCCTTAGCAACAGTCTATCGTTTAAACAATTCTTATATCAAATAAAAGGAATTGGAGTTAAAAAAGAATTAATAGATATTCACATTGCCCAACAATATATTGATGAAGAAGAAGTATTTATTAAAAATCATGTGCACTTAGAACAGTTCACAAATGAAATTAGAGAAATTGAAAAAAGGTATAATTTACCGGAATCTCCTATTTCAACAATCATTAAATCTCCCCACCATAGAACACATAAAATGACTGATAAAGGTAAACAAAACTTTGCAGAGGTTAAAATGTCCCAAGAAACATTGGGAGGACCCTTGCCATGGTACCAAAATTTTTATGATAAGGAAACAATAGATTTAGTAAGAGAGTTATTTAAAAAGGATTTTGAAAAATATGGTTACAATAAAAATATCATAAGTTAAATTTACTAAAAAGATTTTAGTTCTTACAACATGGGTTTTAAAAGAGTGATATAAAAAATTTATTTTAAAAATCCACTTGGGAGTCCCCACATTTCCAAATCTTCATAAAACAATTGGTTCGGCATTCACTTAGAAATGAAACTAGCGTCAATGACACTAATGCTTTTCTCCAAAAAGGAGAAGAATCCTCCTCATACATTTAATCAAACACTCTTTATTTCATAAAATTACTGATACAATAATATGGTTTCATGTTGGGGATGATTCCTGTATATCTGGGGGAAGATAATACTTTTATGGGAAACGTCTTTTTCATTCTAAGGAATTATTGGGGCGACGTATTTTACATTATTTCTAGACATAATCACGTCTAATTCTTAACAAGCAATCCCCAACTTTTAGTATTTTAGGATGGCAATAACAGAGTCATAAAAGAAAAATAGGGGAATCAGGAGAGAGAGTTAATAAAACCGTGGGAATTAAATTGCACTAAAGGGGAACTGATCTTTCATTAAGTAAATTAAAAAGGTTAAAAGTGGATAAAGCGAATGGGATTGTAAATTCTGTTCGATACATCATCAACACGCGTTCATTAAGACTTACTGATTAAGGTGTATTAATTCCTTAATTTGTGTTAATGTACAAGCAAAGATTCTATAAAGGCATAAAATAATGTAATATATTTTGAAAGGGGGGGAAGATTATGTCAAACTTGCTAGATGCTAGAACTTCCCAAAATGCAAGCTATGCTAACTCAATTAGTATTCCTGTTACTACCACTCCACAGTTATTTGCGCAGTTAACCCTTGACACAACAGGTGCCACACGAAATCTCCGTACACAAATTACTGGAACAGCAGCTATTCAACTCCCTTTAATTCCAGTTCTAAGTTCCGTTATTGTTACAATAGTAAGAGGGACAACCCCATCCGATATTATTATCTATTCAGTACGTGATGTTCTTGACACATCCATTGTCGGGCCTCAAGTAATATCATTTACTGCCTCTGATTTTAATGTTCCTATTACAGCCAATAATAGGGTCGTCTATACTGCCTTTATAAGTACGGATGCGGCGGCTGGGGTAACACGAGTAGGACCAGAGAGTTTTAATGCGACAATTTACTCGGAATAAATAATCCAATCCTGTAATCGAGTATATTAATTCTGACAACTTTTTGTATTTTTAGGGTAACTCAGATACTTCAATTTACCCCTCTAACTACGTACTAATGTTTTAGTAAAGTAGTTCGGAGGGGTGTTTAATTTGTAAATCAGTCACGATTTTTGGAATTAGTTCCGAATACATTGTTCACTTTTAGAAGAGATATTTCTTTCAGTGAAAATTTAATAAGTGAGATACTGTCTAAATTTCGGGGGTTAATTTGCCCCTAAAGCCTAAAGAGCAGGACTTTAAAATAGTTTGTAGAAATATATATAATAAACTCAAATACGAGGAGGATAATTATGAAAGTTATAAAAGAAAATCGTGAATATGGTATTTTTCTATTAGATGACGGGTTTTCTATTGTGCATCCAGCATGACCTACTAACATTTGGAACATCGGTGATGTTCGAGATATTGAAACAAGAAGAAAGCTTTCTGATGATGAAGTTAAAAAGTATATGAACTTGATTGAACCCGAAATTCCTTGGGAGAAAGCAAGGGAAAAACTATGGAGAAGTTGTTCCTCACTTGGTGATCCTGGAACAAAAGAAAAGGAAAAAAATATCCAAACCGCAATACTTGAACAAGGTAAAAATATTGTATAGTAATATCAAGAAATTTTTATAACTTTAGAAAAGTGACTTATCTAAAAAAACATTACTCGGATTAAAAGTAGTATTTTTAATGAAAATATTCACTCAAACAAACAGTGGCGTTAGCATTAATAATTTAAAAACGATTCCTAACGTTACATGGGGAATCGTTTTTTTATGCTGTGATTTTCTTACCTTTGTAAACCCGGTTTGTAAGTGGGGGAGTTCACTTAACAAGGGGTTTACAAAGTGGGGTATTCTTCCTTTCCTATCTGTGTTCTTCTCCCATGAGCATGAAATGATGAAGGAATTTCGTCATATTATGCTTATGGTCATTAAAGGTAGTGGGGAAGCAGAAATTCTTGAAATTAACATCAACTGATTAGTTTGAAGGTCGGACCTGATTTAAATAGTTTGGAAATATCCACTTTTTAATACCTTTATACCAATGATTAATATACGTAGGAACAATGTGAAAAAACAGCTGAGAAATGTGTTAATTTAGTCTCATACCGTTAGGGTATAACGAGGTTGCTATTGTAGAATACCCCTCTTAATTTACTAATTGGGGCCTTTTTTAAATGTTAAAAGTTACCTATTCTGCTGAAGCTGTTTAATCATATTAATAAAGTTCATAGCATAGTTTTCGGGGGAGAAGTTTTCTTCAATATGTTCAACACCTTTTTGCCTTATTGATTCCCTTAGTTGGGAGTTTTCTAATAATTCCTTTCCCTCTTGAACTGCGTTCATTATGTTTCCTAATTCAAAAAATTTTCCGGTTACGTTATGAGTTATGAAGCTGCGTACTCCATCTGAATCCGTTGATAGGACAGGGCATCGACAGACCATTGCTTCAAGAACCGCATAACCGAAGCCTTCAACCTTTGACGTTGAACATAGAAAGCCACCGGAATCTCCAATAATCGAAAAATATTCCGCCATTTTGTTGTGAGGCTGATTTGCATATATTGTAAGATGGGGTCGAAGACTTAGTTTAGAGATTTTCTTTTCAAATTCTAACCTTACCTCTTTCGTTGATAGGGTGTTATCTTCAAACATCCATAATTTTATTGCAGGGTATTCTTGAATTAATTTTGAACCGATTAAAAGGAATTCCCTCCAATTTTTATTTTCTTCCAACCTCCCAACCCAACCGATAATCGGGTTATCTTGTTTAGGTAGTACCTGATACTTAAATTCCTTAGTATTAAAGCAATTGTGAAAACAAAATTTCTCCTTTGATCGAAAATATGTTTCGAAAGCTTTAACTAGATGGGGAGTTTTAGGATATAAAATTCCATCACAAAATCTGTCAATAATAGAATTCGCATGTTCCTTTAAAAACTCTTCAGCATACTCTTTATTAAAACCTAATCCCTGAACCTCATATATAATTAAACCCAGGTAACCTAATTTTCTCAATCTTTGCAGCATGAGTAAATCTGAACCAACCACAATAGCAGTATAATTTCCATTTCGAATAATTTCTTTTATTCTATTATCGTCGTTTGTGACAAAGATGCGGGCATTAGTTTTATTATGCAGTCCTGCTCCTGGCTGGGTATATAAGAAATCACAGTTCAGTCCTTGTTGACTTAGTGCATAAAAGCGTTGTCTATTTAAGGTTTCTACACCACCACTTGGGATAAAAAAGGTAAACAAAATATTCATATTTGAATTTTTACTTTTAGGAACTATCCATTTTGCACCGTCAATGGTTCCATGATTGTTATTCCCGCTTAAATCATGTGCAATATTTCCTGTTCCTTCATCTAACTTCCAATATCCACAAAGATTTTCTTCATTCCCTTTAAGTTCCTGATTCATACTTTCTGAGATCTCTTTCTCTGTTTTTGCTATATCCCAGATTCGAATATCTTTTAAACATCCATGATAAAAACCAAAGGAACTGTTGCCTCCAAATATTGCTGAAGGCAATAATGTCGTTTTTTCACTAATTCTTCCTTTCTTTGCGATTTGGCCATTAATAAATAGGGTAGGCTTTTTATTGTTATAAACCACAGCAACATGAATCCATCCACTTAATGGACTTTCATATACTAAGGTAGAAGGTAAATGATTTATCGTATGTTCATAGATGGAGATACCATTTGTTCCGACGGATACACCGACTCCGGCTTGTGAGGGGTCCTCATTTTGATACGCACCAAAAACAGGCACAATTGCAAATTCTTGATCAGATAGTTTTGATATTCCGCTTCCTGATTCTTCTCCAATATCCTGTTCCTTTTCTGGCTTTGCCCAAAATTCAATAGTAAATGTGTTTTTAATGTTAGAGAGCAATATATTTCTAGTCCTAATTTGATTGTTGCCCCGAAAAGAAAGATGAATGCCTTGTGCCATCGTGACACCTCCTATAATGGTCTATAAATTAGGATTAAACCCTTTTCCTATCTAAAAAAATCCCCAAGTCTGTAATATCTCAAAGAGCCCAGCGTATATATTTAGGAAGTTTAGTAACCTCTTTTATATATTTTAGTACGAAAATAAAAAACAAATTGTGTATAGAAGGGAATTAGTGTAATGAAAAATAATAAAAACCGAAGAACATATTCCCACAATTTCGATAAACATTCGGAATTGGTTTCTATTGTTATTCCATTCTATAATTGCAGTTATGTTGATAGTGCAGTTATGAGCGCCTTAAAGCAAACATATAAAAATATTGAAATCATTGTTGTAGATGATGGATCAACGATACATGTCGAAAAACTTAACCCTTTTATGGAAAAAATAATCTATATTAAAAAAAATATAAATGGAGGTACGGCTACAGCTTTAAATGAGGGAATAAAGAGGGCTAGTGGAAGTTATTTTGTTTGGTTAAGTTCAGATGATCTGTTGCACCCTTCTAAGGTTGAAACACAGTTAAATTTTATGAAACAACAAGCAGCATTATTCTCATTTACAAATTTTAATTGGATTAATAAAAAAAATATACCAATAAAACTTTCAGTCAGCCCAAAATATCCCAATAAAATCTCATTTTACCAAGACATGATGAGAAGATGTCCAATAAACGGTTCCACAGTGATGATTAAGTTGGAACTTTTCGATGATGTTGGTTTATTTGATGAAAAAATGATTTATACCCATGATTACGATTTATGGAATCGAATTGTTTTGAAATATGATATGCCTTTTTTGGATCAACCCCTTACTCTATATAGAATCCACGAAGATATGGGAACTAGAAAGTTTACTGAGGAGATAAAAAAAGAAGTAGATATTATTCAAAATCGTTACAGAGGAAAACTTAACCAGTTAATTTTAGGGTTCAATAGGAATATTCAAAAATAATAAAACCCAACTTCCACAAGTAAATTTGGACACAAATTGGCCGACTCTTGATACAGAAGTTAGGTTCTAGAATGAAGGAATACATTCCACAGTCCACCTTATCTTTTACCCACTCTTGTCATAGAATTGATTCAAGTTTGGACATGGGGAGCCGACATAGATAATGTAGCTTTTTTCAGGGAACAAGGAACAGGCATTTTAGCTATACTTACATTTTTGATATCTCCTAAAGAGGAACTTGGTTTAGCAAAAGAAGTTCTTTATGACAATATCGCTTAGAGCCTAAAAAGCCTCTGCTGTTATGAAATAGCACCGCAAGCCGTCATTTTCATAACAGTAGAGGTAGGTCTCTTCATGTTTTAAGTGGGGCCAGAACGTGTCACTGGTGGATAAAAAAAATGCAATGTTGGTCTGTATACTGCTAGCAATCATAGAAAAGATGGAGTTTTTATTTTTAAAAATCTATCCTAAATTTATTAAAATACCAATCGTCATTATGCTTCCGTTTCTTATGGTAAAATAATCTTTGCTTATTTACACCATCTTGAATAACTTCCGATTCTATTTTTGTAACCTTGTTGTTTAAAATCATTTTTTTGCATTTTTGTATACGCTCGTGGTTGAAATGAGAGTAGGCCATCCTTAACAAATTATAATAAACATCATCATAACTTACTTTGTATGGGTGTGCCTTTCTGAAGAGATGTAGAACTTTTACGTTTGGTTGACAGTGGCAGCGATATCCGAATAACCATAATTTTATAGACAATTCTACATCCTCATGCCCCCAAGTTCTAAAGCCAGTATCAAACCCCCCCACATTATCAAAGACTTCTTTTGAAATGGAAAAACATCCACCGGGTAGTACAGCTGTTTCAAAGAGATGGGTTTGTTTTGTATTCCACTTTATTCCAAGATGGAATTTTAACGTTTGCCCATAACCAATAAAATCAGGGTTTTCAAATGAAGCAATGGCAGGTGAAACTGCGTCTGATTTGTTTGCAATCAATGGTTCTAGTAAACGGTCAATCCACCAATCTTCAAATTGGAGGTGTGCGTCACAAAAGATTAAATATTTTCCCTTAGCTACTTTTGCTCCTAGGTTACGTGCATTTGCTGCCCCTAAACCATGTGTTTCAATAAGTGAAATATTGTTATTTTGATTGTTAATAAGAAATGCGCAACAATCATCTGTTGAACCATCATTAACCACAATAACTTCAAAAAGGTAATTAGTTTTTACAGAAAATAATGAGTCGAGTGTCATTTTTATATTATCCCCTTCATTTTTGGCGGGGAAGATAATAGAGACAAAAGGGCTATTAACCAAAATGGCACCTCACTTTATTTTACAATTGTCATATATTTAAGGGAATATTTGTTTTCAAGTAAAGATACAGAAACTCCCAAGATAAAATGGAATTCATTTTTTAAATTTAAAAGGGTTTATTGTGTTTCCTTGGTTAGCATGCGTATTATAAAGTGGATTCTTTTGATAAAACATGTTTAGAGAATTACTTACTTGGTTTGATCTGTTTAAATCAGAAAAATCACTTTTTCCTATTGGGGTAGAAATTATACTGCAATCTTTGGATGAAGGTCTGGTCATATTATGCATTTGATTCGACTTTAATTGAAGGTCGGGAAATGAATTATTTTTTTGATTAGTTGATGATATGTTGTTTGAAAATTTGAAATTGGCGGATTGTTTTTGGGATTCCCTTTTTTGTTTATTATTTTGTGTTCTAGCAATTTTTGAAAAGAAATCATCAAATTTTTTTTGTGGATTAATTGTACTATTGTTCAGATTGGGGTGGGGGATTTGACTTTCATTGCTTTTTTCTTTGTCTAATAAGTTAATACGTTTTTCCTTTTCTTTTAAAGAGAAATCGGAAATCTTATTATTCAAAATTTCAATCTTCTGTACATACTCACTTTGTTTAGCTTTTTCCTCAGCGAGCAGCTGTTTCATTTGATTAAACTGCTCAGACAGTTCTTGTTCTTTTGAAGAGAAACCGGAAATCTTATTATTTAAAGTTTCAATCTTCTGTACATACTCACTTTGTTTAGCTTTTTCCTCAGAAAGCAGGAGTTTTATTTGATTAAGCTGCTCAGACAGTTCTTGTTCTTTTGAAGAGAAACTGGAAATCTTCTCGTTCAAAATTTCATTTTCCTGTACATACTCACTTTGCTTAGCTTTTTCCTCGGAAAGTTGAATTTTCATTTGATCAAGTTGCTCTGTAAGTTCTTGCTCTTTTGAAGAGAAACCGGAAATCTTATTATTCAAAGTTTCAATCTTCTGTACATACTCACTTTGTTTAGCTTTTTCTTCAGAAAGCAGGAATTTTATTTGATTAAGCTGCTCAGACAGTTCTTGTTCTTTTGAAGAGAAACTGGAAATCTTCTCGTTCAAAGTTTCAATCTTTTGTACATACTCACTTTGTTTAGCTTTCTCCTCAGCGAGCAGCTGTTTTATTTGATTAAGCTGCTCAGACAGTTCTTGTTCTTTTGAAGAGAAACTAGAAATCTTCTTGTTCAAAATTTCATTTTCCTGTACATACTCACTTTGCTTAGCTTTTTCCTCGGAAAGTTGAATTTTCATTTGATCAAGTTGCTCTGTAAGTTCTTGTTCTTTTGAAGAGAAACCAGAAATCTTATTATTCAAAGTTTCAATCTTCTGTACATACTTACTTTGTTTAGCCTCTTCCTCGGAAAGCAGAATTTTCATTTGATTCAGCTGCCCTGTAAGTTCTTGTTCTTTTGAAGAGAAACTGGAAATCTTCTCGTTCAAAGTTTCAATCTTTTGTACATACTCACTTTGTTTAGCTTTTTCCTCGGCGAGCT
>NZ_JBXAFB010000008.1:0-49540 GCF_058792595.1 Cytobacillus sp. MT66 | reverse complement strand
GTTCAAAGTTTCAATCTTTTGTACATACTCACTTTGTTTAGCTTTTTCCTCGGCGAGCTGAATTTTCATTTGACCCAGTTGCTCTGTAAGTTCTTGTTCTTTTGAAGAGAAACCGGAAATCTTATTATTCAAAGTTTCAATCTTTTGTACATACTCACTTTGTTTAGCTTTTTCTTCGGAGAGCTGGAGTTTGGTTTGATTAAGCTGTTTTGTAAGTTCTCTTGAAGATAGGCTTGAAATTCTCTTATTTAAAGTTTCAATCCTTTGAACATACTCACTCTGTTTATCTCTTTCCTTAGAAAGTTGATACTTTAGTTTATTAAACTCCCTGGAAAGCTGCTTTTCTTTTAAGGAGATACTGGAAAGTTCCTTATTTAAAATTTTAATCTTCTCTACATACTCACTCTGTTTATCATTTAGTGTTTTAATTTGTTTAGTATGCTTGTTTTCTAATTCTGAATATTTAGCGATGGATTGATTTAGCTGACCAATTTCTTCAGTATATTGTTTTTCCTTTTGTGTTAATACTTTAATTGATTCGTTTAATTGTTGTATTTGGTTTTTAAACTGTCCTTCTCTCTCTTTGTATAAAGTTTCAGCTTGCTTTAGTTTATTGATTTCCTTTTTTAGATCAGTTTCCCTGTTCGTTTGCTCTTTTACAGTAGCAGTTAGCATTTTAATTTCTTGTTTGTCAGAAATAATATTTTCAGAAAGGTTTGTTATTGTTTTATTAAGGTTTTCTGTTTCTGTTCTATTGTTACTGATCATATCCATTATTTTTTGAAAAGTGGGGAGAGTTTCTTTTATCTTTTCGAGTATTTCCTCTTCCACATTTTTATGATAAAGGGTATCAATGATATTTTCGATGTTTGTATGAATGGTTTCCACTGTTTTTATATAATCAACATCTTTATCTTGTGGTTTTAATTGTGAAATCAAAGGCGAAAATTTGCTATCCAGTTTCTTAAAGAGTTCATCAACCTTATTATTGAATTCACTTTCTAAGGAATCATATTTTGATAAATCACTATGAATAGAGTAAAGTTCAAGCTGCAGTTGTTCATTATCCTTTTTCAATTGAGAGAATGCATCTTCAAGAAGAGTTTTTTCATGTTCTTTTTGTTGAATCAAATCCTGAACCTCTTCAAGATCTTTTAATAATTTTTTATTCTCATCTTTTAGTTTTTTCCTTTGGCTTTTCTTCCAATTTTCTTCGAGTTCCTTTACCTTTTCCTTATACTGTAAAAGCTCAGACTTAAGATGAATGATTACTTGTTCTTGCTGGATACTTTTATCGTCAGGGTAGTCCGTAATCCGCATCTAAATACACTTCCTTTGTTTAACATATAAAATAATGAGGTTTATTTCGTTATAAATAGGTAACTGTATTTACAATAACTTTATATGGCTTTTATATACATATATATATGTAGAAAATGGGTATTTGTTGATTATTATTTGGATCCTTACCTACGAACACTGAAATGGCAAGTTTTAAGTGAGAATACCTAACTGCAAGGAAAACTCACGCACAAAATACACAGAACCCTTCTTATGAACAAACAAATTGTCCATTTAAGCAGGGTTATTGTAATGATTTGAACACGTAGTACAAAATTTATCAATCTGGTACATGGACAGGAAGGAAAATTGTAGTGACAGTAATATCTCCTTTTAATTCTTGTCAGAGCCTAATCAACTTCTGGGATCTAAGGTTAATTCACTCATTTTTTTGTAATCCATGAATATAGATTTATTAAGAGGTTCTATGTAATTAAGATGGGAACTAATCTAGAATGGTAAAGGAGGTACAAGATGGATTTAAAAATTAATGTGAAAAAAAAAGAGTTAGGAAAGGTAAAGTATGAAGATTTTCCTGCGTTTCAATACTTTTTTCATGAAATGGGGTTTGACATTGATTTAGACTCATCGAATCAAAGTGTTCATTTAACCTCAGCTCTAGAGAAGAGAAAAATTTTGATTACATCTGAAGAAAACGTAATACCTTATTCATTCAGAAAACATGATCAGGAGAGACTTGTACTTAAACAAATTCAAAGTTTTTTGGAAGCAAGTGGAGCTAATGCTTTGTTAAAAAAACAACAAATGGAAGGTAACACAGAAGCAGACTTGTATCTTAAATTTGCTTTGCTTGAAGTACCAAATATTAAGGAGCCTCTTCTAGAATTAAGCCATAGTTCAACATCCGTTTATCAAAAGTTAGTGGAAGTGATTAAGTCCGAATGTAAGAAAAGTTGTATTAATTTCAAATTAAACCCTGTTAGCAGCAACTATGAACCGGCTTCTTTAAATATTAAAATTTTGACGCCAGTGACACCTGATGATGATTTTTGGGGCCGTTACGGAGAAATCTATGCTCTAGTAATAACTTCAGGAATATTTGCAAGGTTTATAGAAAACTCCCCATTTTCACTTATTCCAGTCGAAAATCTACTTTGTTTTTTTTCCAAAAATACTTTTTCATATTCCCCAGAAAAACCAGTTCATAGGGGAGACTTAAAAGTTACAAATGAAAATTCAGAACTAAAAGAAACCTATGGGAACACTATAAAGGAAAATAAAACATTCGCGGCAGAGGTGTATTTTAATTATCATTTGTTAATTGAGGATAAGGAAGATAGCAAAAAAGTTCAGTTTCTAGGTGGTCTGAGTATTAAAAATATTGGTACCAAAGTACTTCGGAATCCTGTTATTTGTATTAGATCAAAGCCATCAAAAAATATTAAAATTACCGGGCAGATTGTGCCTCACGCTTTTGCGCAGACAAAAGGGGTTTTAAGCCAAGAAGGAGCGAAGGGTTGGCGTTATCTGAATGAAAATTGGTTAGAGGAATTTGAAGAAAAGGGAGAACTCTGGATTTGTCCAATTCAATCCCTCGATATCTTACCAGGACAAACTGAAACTTTATCTAATTTACAAATCACCCTCCTAAATTCAGAAGAGAAAACTATTCGTGTAGACTCAAGTGTCTTCTTTCCTAAGGATGATCTTGAATTTAAATCCAATAATCAAATTTCCTTGTCATTATTAGACTAAATATGTGTTACAGACCATTACCATTAGTCATCTGTAACACATATTTGATAAGGGATAATTTTTGTTTTTTCAAAACGAAATGCTCGAACAACTGGTTTTTTAAAGGCAAGTGATACAATAATATGAACCACATTTGGATAATTATTATATAACACGTCTTCAGGAGAAGGGTAGGCACGATCTGTAGGATGGGAATGATAGATTCCCATTAATTGTTCATGTTTCAACTCTATTTGAGTAAAAACTCTTTGAATCTCGTTAATATTCATTGCATAGGAATAGGGACTGCGATGAATATTTTCCATCTTCCAGATGCTTTTGGCTAACCCTCTCTTTCCCGACAATAGGCCACACGCCTCATATGGCAATTCTTTTTGACAATGTGAAATAATTATTTGATAACCCTCTTTTGTCAGATAAAAAGAAGGGAATGGATTATCTTCCTCGTCCGCAGCAGCCCCTTGTTGATGTGGTCTGTACCTGCTGAATACTTGATACTGTTTTTCTTTTGTAATTTTGTTTAGGATTGGGCAACCCTAATTTGCTTCTGATCTTTTTACGAAGTTTGCCCATATTTAAACTCTCCCTTTTCTATATTTAATTAATCAATTCATTAACGGGGGAGATGTCCCCCGGTCCAATTTTTCTTAAAAACGGTCACAATCTTCCACTTCTACTTCTAAATTAGGATTTACAACTGCTGATAAAGGAATAATTACGATTGTAGACGGACTTGTAATAGTGAGTGTTAGGGTATCCGCAGCATCCGTGTCAACTAAAGAAAGAGTAAATGTTGCGTTCTCGGCAACTCCGCCTGCCGGTGTAAATGTTCCTGTACCAGCTACATTTAATGTAGTAGTACCAACACATTCAGGTTGTTCAAATTCTGTTGCTGTGAATGTAAAGCTCTGATCTAGGTCATCGTCAGGTGTACCAATTGGAGTAGGAGCAGGGGTATCTATAAATGTAACTGTTAGATTGCTTCCTGCTAGAGTACACTGGTCACAGACAAGTGCTGTAAGATCCAATTGACCAGTCGGAGTAGCTAGAGGTAAACCGAGTTCGGTATAAGAAATAGTTGCTGTACCACTGTATTCACCAGCACCTTGGCATTCACAGTTTAATGGAGGGAAGAATGTCGGACACTGAGGTGGGAAAGTTGGAATAGGGCAATTAACTTCTTCCTCTGGAATTGGTACGATTTCACGAGGCCCACAGAATTTTGCTTCTACTTCAAGTTTTACTTCTGCTTCTACCTGCACATCCTTACACATAACAACGTCAATCATAACCATGTTTCCAAGCATTTGATTTAAAACCACAGAACATTGAACATCGTAGATATTACAATTTATTTCCGTTCCTTCAGGGAAACACAAGATGACATCGTCTACGAAACTAACAGGTACAACAAATCCGCATCCTGGAATAGGTCTTCCATTGCAAAAAAATTGAATTTGAAGTTGAACATGAAAGGCAAGTGAAACAATTTGAACCCCTGGTCCAAAATCTTCTGGGGCTGGACGAGAGCCAAGGAAGTCACAGGTACGGCTTCCTTCAACTTCGGAACAAGCAGCTGTAACTGCATTTCCTTCAGCCCGGCAATTTTCGATTGCTTCAAAGCATTCACTCGGAATAGGAACTTTATTTCGATCCCGATTCGTCATCACAACCCAGTCATATACTTTTGTAACTCTAATACATTCAGGTCCGATTGGATTAGGTCTAACTTGTTTTCCCCTAATGGATTTGATGTTTTTACTCATCTAAACATCTTTCCTTTCTTTCACATTGAGTGCTATTTAATATACATTAGCATCATATGGAATAAATCCAAAAAATGTACGATGTATAGTTAAAAATAGGCGGGAAAGATGAGAAAATTTTTCCTTTTGATTATTGCTTGTAAAGTCCTCAAATTTCACCACTAGAGAATCTATTCTGAAAGTATTTCTTTCCCTTATCTATTCTAATTGAGCATGACGCAGACCACGCTTCCTTGATTTTCAAGGAGTCCCTCATTTGATCCCGAATGATTGTTACGTTAAATAGAGGCATTTCATTGAAAAACGAATATAAATGAATTATCTAGGTCAAAGGGGGAAGTGTCATGTGTGAAACAAAAAAATCGCGTACTAGGCTCGGGGATTGGATTGATAAAAGGGGAATAAAACAGAAGGAACTAGTGAAGATTACGAGAATTAGCAAAAATACAGTTTCGAAGGCTTGTACCGATCAGGATTATATTCCTAGACAGGACACCATGAAAAAATTCTTAAAAGGCATTCGTAAAATAGATCCACAGTCAAAAATGAGTGACTTTTGGGATATGTAAAACAGGGTGTTGCATTGAATGCATCCCCCTGGGCAAGACCAATTGAACTGATTGGGTTAAGACTTTATATGATCAATGTCAAAGGCAAAACGTAGCCTTTTTCTTATACACCCCAACATATACTACCAAATACTAACAAGGCGTTTTGAACAGCTTAAGGCTTATCGGCGTTAATAACCATAATATAATATCCTGGGACATATTGTGATAACTTCATCGAAATGCTGTAACTTATTGCTGCACTATCTCTGAATTATAACTGTAGCGACATTAAGCTATGCGTTTAAATGTCCTGACTTCTGAAATAATGATTGTCCTTTTATGGTTTGAGTTTATGCCCTAAGAATAAAACTGTTACGTATAAGTAGTTTTTCTTTTTAGGTTTTAACCCGGTTTTTGTCCTAATTGTAGTCAGGAAGGAGCTTCTCAAAAACCATATGACGTTTATTAAAGAACATATGGAGAATTTTTTATAATAAATATTTTTTCCAGTTTTGTTGTTATTAATTATTATTATTCTTTTATTATTAGTTTCAAACACGGAGATGAGTGAGATTTTGGTATTTATTTCTTTAAAAGTTTTCTCTCACATATCCGTTATAAGTGTTTTTTAAAGGCAATCCTATATGTTATTTTTAAATTCTCTTTTATGAACTGTTCCTAGCAGTCCTAGAATTTTAAGTATATATTATACTCTATTCTAAATTTTCTTTTTTCCTCACAAAGCTTCTTTTTTTGTATTGTTAATGCTATAGCAATCAGGCCAACCATGAAATCTGGTTGACCTTAATAGAAAAAGGGGGGAGTATAATTAATATTTACTAAATCAACTATTTATATTAATCAAACTTTAGTTAAAAAAGCATTAATCCACAATTAACCAACATAAGAAGCTATTTTTGCTAATAATCCAAACCGTCAAATGAACGAATCATTAGTAATTCTATATTTCATAAGTCATAAAACCTATTAAATATTTGATGAAATATGAGAACTAAGAAGAAATTTAAAAGATGCCTATTAGGATTTCTAATACTATTCCAACACGAGTTTCCTACCAACATTAGCCAATAGTATTAGAATTAACAGATCCCCCATTTTAAAAATGTTCATGAAGTATCAGTACTTATATAGCAGTTGTAACATTAAGTTCTACCTGTAATTGTTATTGGATTTTAGTAAAACTTATTGGAAGGAGACTAGTGTATATTGGAAGAGGGAGCAAATCTAATAATTAAAATCAATTTTGGTTTCCCTTCTAATAGAAAATGAGAGAAAATCTTGATAAATCCACTCAAACACTAATATGGAAACCCATATATTTTATGCACGTTGTAGTGCACTCAAGCAAAAGAAGTTGTAAAATCAAAATAAAACGGTTAAAGAAAAATTATTTTTATTTGCTGTTGCTCAGATTAAGGGGAGAAATGGAAATTTATTTTACTATAGCCCTCATCCATTTCGTTAAACTTTTGCAGTTAAAATTAAATACAGTTTTTACATTTGCTTTTTCCATCGGAACAATAATTAGATTTGTAAGGTATTCTAATCATTTTTGCAACTTTTTTTCCCGATCCAGGGCCAAACAAAAAAGCATCACCTAAGCATTATCCATTAGAAAGGTTATTTGTGTATGCTTAGGTTTTTATATGCTTACCTTTTTATTTATTGAACATTCTGCCAATCAGAGCATTAGATTAATAGGTCGTAATCTCCAATTTTCTGCATTTTTTGAAGGGTTAAATGCCCAATTTCTTTTCTACATAAAGGTAAGTATCTTTGCCAAACAGTCATTCACAATTTCCTTTGGAACTTTCCCTTTTACTCGAAGATAGCGGGCTTTCCAATCCAAGCTTTTCACTTGATCAGTTAAAATTACCCCTTGAAAAGCTAAACCATCAGGGAGTTTCACTTCATATCCCCAGGACCTGATAGAACTGGTAATCGGACATATTATTGCAAAACCTGTTACCAGGTTAAACTCCTTTGGTGATAAAACGATACCAGGGCGATACCCTCCTTGTTCATGTCCTGCTTTGGGGTTAAAATTGACAAAAACAAGCTGGCCACGTTCCGGTGCTGCCATTTGATTATTTCCTTCCCTTCTATCCTAAAATTGATTTTTTGACGCTGTTCTTCCGAATGACATTGCGTCAGAAGATCCTCCAGCGCCTATTCTATCAGCGTTTTTTAAAGGATTAAGATGATTTTGCCTTCAATTCTATTAATATCAATTCATTTCGGATCCTTGACTAATTTTAGTCCGCTATATTCTTTGGGATCCTTTCTGTACGGGCTATTCCTCCATTGTTGAATGGTGGTTGTTGCTATCTAGTCCACCCTCCAAATTTAGCGAATAAGGAACTTGATCAGTTCGGAACCTTCCGAACTGATCAATGGAACATCCGATAGAAATTGTTACGCTTAACCGTGATTCATTTTTTGTTGTGGATACCTCTTAACAAAAACTAATGTTCTCTAACACTTATTTTTAATAAATTCTCCGTGTTTAAATAACCATTTCCTTGAGAATTTGGATCTTGTCCCATATCTTCACATGCGTTAATTAGATGCAGTTTTATGTCATCTGGAGATAGGTTTGGATTCCTTTGTAGCATTTGTGCGATTACACCTGCACAGATTGGGGTAGCCATTGAGGTTCCTGATAAGGAGAAATAATTTGAATCGACACGTGCTGATGGATTTGTCTTATCTAGAAAAGATCCTGGTGAACGTAAAGATATAATATTGACCCCAGGTGTGACTAGATCAGGTTTCATCAGGCCATCAATTGTTGGGCCACGGCTTGAAAAGTTAGCGACTATATCATCAGAACGGATAATCGTATTGCGGTCGTCCGCAGCTCCTACCGTAATCACTTTTGGGCTTGTCCCAGGACTGGCAATCGTTGATGACCGAGGACCAGAGTTTCCTGCTGCTACACACACAACTATACCGTTATCCCATGCCTTTTCCACTGCCCTTACAACAGGGTCATCTTCTGCGGGTTGCTGTGCTTCACTACCGAGTGATAATGAAAGAATATCAATATTCAATTGTGCTTGATTTTGGATACACCAGTCCACCCCGGAAATAACAGAAGAAAGTGAGCCAGTTCCCATTTTATTAAGAACCTTTACTCCAACTAAATTCGCCTCAGGGGCAGGTCCCTTATATTTTCCGCCGGATAATGTTCCGTTTCCAGCTACATTTCCTGCACAGTGTGTACCATGTCCATTATCATCATATGGAGTATCATCCAGCTTGTTGATAAAATCTTTAAATCCTTTAATTCTTCCTTTGTGGGTAGATGCCTGTATCAATTACTGCAATCGTTACATCTTTTCCTGTTAGGCCGGCGTTCTGTAATTGGTTGGAGTGAATGGATGGGATCGCCGTATCAAGTAGGGCTGTTACTTCTCGATCATAAAAGATCTTTTTAATGTGACCGCAGTTATCGAGTAAATGTTCTATTTTTTCGATAGATAATTTTGTAGAACAGCAGGAAATGGACGGATACGAACTCAGAGTACCGGAATGCGTTTTTCTTACATCCTTAATGCCTAGTTCAAAACATTCTGCCTCAAACTCAATAATTAATGGCAACTTCTTTACCTTCTTACTTAAATACTCTATGGGTCGGTGCAAAAAGCATGGAATGTTACGAAAAGGGGAGTAGATTTGTAGTAATTCTTGCCGGATGTTCTTATCAAGTTTATGCCCGTTTCGACGAACTAGCTGAATTACTGAAAAACCTAACATTACACTCATTCCTCTCTAAAAATTTTTGTACAAGATATCTTACGCAAATTTCTAATTGAGGGAATGATTAAATCGTTTAGAAATAACCAGAAGGGGCAATAAACCAGAAAAAGTTTAACTTTTCACTTCTTTTATTACATTATTCAGATTTTCCTGTGCGCTATTAATCATTTTTTCATAAAGGTTTAAAATGGATTGACCATAAGTACTCCCTGGCACAGCCCATTTTCCATTTAAACTAACCCAGGTCGGTGCAGAACCTCTTTTTACATAATCAAAACGAGGATCAATGAGTGGAAATCCATCTGGCAGTGGTTTAGTAGATGCATAGGCATACAAATGCTGCAAATGGGCAAGTACACCTTCTCTAGGTGTTTTAAAGCTTGCACCCGGATTATCAGGACCTGTTGCACCTAAACCGCAAAAGTTGTTTTGCTCCGGCCGTATGACCCCGGTGAATCGGAGATAGTCTGTTTCATGCATCGCCTGTGCAAAGGCGATGTCACCCCTAATTCCATAATACTCCCCGAACGTTAAATAATAGATGCCTAACTCCAGCGCTTTGGGATTAACCTTTTTAACAAATAGATTCATATGTGCCGGAGAGAGAAAGGTTTGTCCTAATATGGAATATCCGGATGAACTTCCAGCCTTAGGGATACTCTCTGAGCCTTCAGTGATAATAAATGCATCAAGAACCCCTGCTTTTTTAACACCTTCCAAATGTTTTTTTGCATTATCCAGGTTTGAAAATGCCCCTGCCTGAACCCTATACCAGACGGTTCCTGATATGGTTACGATATCCACAAATGATTCAATCCCTTTGGATCGAAGGAATACAACACGCTCATTGGCGTTATCTATTGATTTGAAAGCCCCTGCAACGACTTTATATATTACGCCAGGTTCTTCCTGCTGCTGTTTGCGTTTAAGATTAAATACTTTTGCTAATCCATTTGCATGGCCTTGTGCCACATTTTGGCACCAAGAAGATTGTTTCATCAGCGCTGCATCTTGTGCATTATCAATAAAGCCATTTTCCGTTAAAAGTGCAGGCATCACAGTTTCACGAAGAACATGAAAATTGGCCTTTTTCTTACCGCGGTTTGGTAACTGATTTAGTTTTGTTACCTCTGAATGGATAATACTCCGATATTTTGAGGTTGCAGAAGAGTCGGATAACCCTGAGTGAATATAATCCTCATACCCCCTTGCGGATCCATTAAAAGCATTACAGTGAATAGATAAATAAAAATCTGCCCCCCATGTGTTCGCCTCATCTGTGCGCTGCTTTAAACTCTTAGTTGAATCACCCATCCTGCTCATCTTCACTTGTACATTCTCAAATTGAGTAGTTAAGATTGAACGAATTCTAAGTGCAATATCTAAAGCAATATTCTTTTCGGCCAACCCATTCCCCACAGCGCCTGTGTCTGACCCTCCGTGACCTGGGTCTAAATAAAGCTTCATTCAAGACACTCCTTTCCTACATTAGATTAATCTTACATTTTATATATATGGGGAAAATTGAGGTTTGTAAGGGACATGTATCATTTTATTTGTATTATTAGGCAGAGGAATAGCCAATAAGGAGTTAGGCTAGTTAATAGCCTAATGATAGTAATTGTTTAAGATTTTTGGATCGCGTACCCGATTACAGGGTAAATACAATGGAATTATAGTGGGCTACTTATTATTGGAGTGAGAAGTGTAAACTGGCTTAGAATGAAGCAACGAAATGTGAATGCGAATTTATTATGTTGAAAGGTTTAATTCCACATTAAGACCCTCTTCCTACAAAACTTTTCTACTTTTATCTCAGCCGCTTAGTTAGGAAGAAAAGATATCATCATTTCAATTTCCCCCTTACAAACGCCTGTATAGAGCCCATTTAAATCATTTAATCTAGATATTGAATGGTTGGCTTTAGTATGTCTTTTAGGATAGGTGGGATTCAGACAATTTTTAAAAGTTTTAAAATAAATTAATCAACTTGTCCAATACAATATTTTCCTATCATCATATATTAGTATATATTGTTAGAAAGGAGGGACATATCATTGGCACTTCAACTTATGAAAATTCTTGTTAATGCTACGACGATAACAAATGTTGTTCCTACCCCCGAAAAATTTTTTAATGTAACAGCAGCCGAAACAGCAGCCGGAGATACATTAACCATAGACACAGCTGCTTTTTTCTTAGATGACGGTACGGCAGCTACTGAGCTTCCTGTGTTAGCTACTGACAATAGTTATTTCAATGTGTATATTAATGGTGCTTTGCAAATGGAAGGGAATTCAACATACACACCTGGAACAACTGGTATCGGATCACTGGCATTTGCGGTACCTGCAGGTGGAGATTCAATCCTTCCGAACTCACCTGTTGTTTTAGAAGTAGTCAATTATGCTCCAACATCAAATACAACTGTTGAAACATAGACTAAAGCTCGGGTTACCCGAGCTTTTTGACATCTTTCTAAAGACAAATTATTATCTAAGGTTCATAAATTTTTATAAACTGAAGGATGATAGGCACACCTTGATTGGGGACATCTTTAGTTGTTAAGACTAGCACACCTCTTTTCACTCGATAAAGAACAGGAGGTTGAAGCATACCATTTATAAATAGGTTTGTATAAGACACAGAATTTGGATCAAGAATACCGACATTCCCATATTCTCCTGAACCGTCTTTGTTTGTATATATTCTTTTTATACCGTCAGAGAAAGTCACATACTGTAGAGATTCTCCCTTTAAAATTCTCGGTACCTCGTTTCCAGGGTAAATATCTGGACAACCTTTTGGAGGGGGAGAGGGGAAACAAATACTCTTTTTGTTCATCTCATGAAGATTTTTTAGTTTGTTTTTCATACCTAAATCACCCTCCTTGTCAGTTAGCCATATTACAAAATAAACAAACTATAGTTTATATACTTAAAATATATTAATTAATTACTAATTAATTAATTCAATATTGTTAAATTTGGAACACTAAATATCCTAGGTTTTAGCACATTTTTCAATCCCAGTGAACGGAAGCCTTTTGAGGTTCTTATTTAAACAATCCATTCCTGATCTATTGCTCTACAAACTAAATTATCTGGAATATTAATTGTTCCCGTTTGGTTACTATATTTTGCGTAACTCCAGGTTTAGTCGTGGGTCTAACATAAAAATTTCAAAAAAAAGATGGTAAGCTAAAAACCTTTACTCATCATTTTTTTTGGGAATTTGTACCAAATTAATTAAGAAAGTATTATTTTGGTTTTAATTTCTATAATAAAAACTGTTGCTCAAACTTTTTTGTACGCTGGTTATCACTTTATGAAACCATGGATTGATAGCTACGCAGCAAAGTTTGAGCAACACAAAATAAACTTACAATAAATGGAATGTTAAACATTATAGACATCAACACTAAAAGGCGCCTTTTTAGGCGCCTTTTAGCAGCTGGTTGAAGACAAAGATCACTTTAGTTATGTTTATGTTAGCTATTTAAAAATGGTTGGGTTATAGCCAACTATTTTTAAAAAAGAGCAAGGTGCTGCTGTTAGGTTCATTGAATAGGAGTCTCCGCCTTGCTCAATTATTATATCTTCTCCATAAATACTTGATGAATATACATAATGTAAAATGTTACTGCCCATTATGACTGGAGTACATACATTTTGAAGCAAATATGCATATATATAGTAAAAGGACGTTTTTTTCATAGGGTAGTCCCTGATTTGAGAGCAGCCTTTTATATAAAGGGGTTGCTCCTTTTTAATTTGATGAATAGATTTATTAAATAAAAAAGGTAATAGTGAGTTTTTTAAAATCGAGCATAGTATTTAGTGGAGTAGCGATTTATTACAAAAGAATGCTCATTATGGTAAGGGACAGGGTTTTATAAAAATAGACCCATGAAAAAAGTGGACAGTTGAAGAAATATTTGAACCTGAAAAACTCCGGATTTTTTAATACACAAGCCCTTATTTATTATAAGATGATGATTTTACCAAAGGATATACGGGGTTGACAATCTTTACAACAGAAAACCATAACACTATATATTTATGTTTCCTTGTAAATCAAAAGCATCTAGTGTCATTCCAAAAGCTGCTGCATCAGCATTATACCCTACTGGGAATACTGGATCAACAATATCACCAGGACGCTGACCATAACCATTTGGAAAATCAAACGTATTTTCATAGACTTGAATTTGATCCTCTGCAGGAATGTTGCTACCACCACCGCCACCAGCAAAATATACAGCTAGGCGAGTAGGGTGTGGGTTAATGAATAGATTATTTTGAATTAATAGGTTTTCAACCAAAGCATAATTCACACGTGTTGTTAAGATGATTGAACTTCCAGATCTGTCTTGATGGTCAATATTATTATCCATTATAAATAAACTAGTTGGGCCTTCAAGAATACTAAAAAAGTTAACAAATTGCGTAAATCTCTCCACTGTATTTCCATTAATATTGATCGTGCCAGATACTGTATAGGACACAAGATTTGGTTCGAAGATTACTGCCCCTATACTTGTAGCATTTCCCTGAAATGTATTATTCAGGACACTTGTAGTTCCGCGTACCATTTGAAACCTTAAAGACTGAGTATTATTAGCATTGTGAATAAATAGATTACCTTCCAGTGTCATGTTTTCAACCCACATATAACCGCTTCGAACCGTGCCTTCAATAATACTGTTCCGAATAGTAATATTACGGTAAAGATTGTCCAGTGTTCTTAATGGCACACTAAACACTGCATTACTTCCAGTCAAGGTTCTATTGCTAATTAAATATAAGCCATCTACCGTAACATTATCGGCTTGAACCACAAGTCCATCCAAAGTATTTTCAGTCCCGAATATAATTTGTGGAAGGGGACCGTCTTCACCTTGTAAAGTCAACGATTTAGAAATCACGAGTTGAGTTTCAATATTATAGGTGCCTTCTAAGACATGAACAGTTCCATTAGGGTTAACAGCATTTATTCCTTCTTCAATCGTTCCAAATGGATTAGCCCGACTTCCATCACCTCCGGATGTTCCAGAGCTTACATAAATATTGTTTGGGTCAATGGTGACCATATTGACTGCCTCATTGAGGGCGTTTTGGACATTTTCAACACTTGAATATCCAATAGGGGGACGATTATCCAAAAGAATCTCAGCAACTTGGTTCATTTGATCATCGCTTAAGGTATTATAGGCAGCAAGGTCAAGACCAAGCGCAGGGTTTTCAATGGCATCACGCATTTCAGTTGGGGTCTGGGATTCATTAACTGCTTGTAGAGCCGGATTCATAGGTGTACCGAATTCTCCTGGTAATACTCGTTGAAGATTAATGATTTGTCCTTGAGCGTTCTGTGTGAAGATGGTGGCTGTAATTTGGCTCCCACCTCCAGGATCAGGAAAGGTTGTTATTCGAACGCCAAACCCATAGATTAAGGGACTATTAAGTGTTACTTCAAGTATAAATACAGGCCCAACACTAGTAACAGTTGAACCAAATTCCGATAATCCAACTAAATTTTTAGCATAAATGACTTGTTGAGCACGTCCTTGTTCATTGGGATTAGTAATTCGATAAACTTCAATTAGGGCGTTAGCAGGGAAATTTCCAGTTGCTGTATTTTCAACACTTACAAACAATTTATTGGCTATTCGGCCTGTCCCATCTATATTGGGGATAGGACCGGTATCATATATGGCCAAAGCACATCGCTCCCTTCTTTTATCAATATTCCATTATATGTATAAAAACATTTTAAGGTTGTGCTTGTACCTAAAATTGAAAGTCTGGTTTAGAAACAAATAGAGGGTATAACATTAACAAAATAGTTGTCGGCATCGGAGGGAAG
Source organism: Cytobacillus sp. MT66 (assembly GCF_058792595.1). NCBI lineage: Bacteria > Bacillati > Bacillota > Bacilli > Caryophanales > Bacillaceae > Cytobacillus > Cytobacillus sp. MT66. The sequence continues at coordinate 34,518 of NZ_JBXAFB010000008.1, read as the reverse complement.
AAATAACTCCTCCTATATACAAGTTATAGTTATGAAAGAGAATCAATTTGCGGGGGATGTATTAAGAAACCCAAATATCTTAACGGTAGGTACAAATATGGTTAGAATTGGCCCAAATATATTCCATCGGAAGAAGCGATTTTACGAGTAGAAGAGGTGGCGTAAATACATTGGCATTCTTTGTTAAGGTGTATGGCCATTGTCCAAATCAGTCGACATTGTTTCTTTAGGGGGATTGAAACATCCCGTACACAAGGGAAACAATTATGATTCAGCAAAAGTTTTACGTGAAAAGCTGCTTATTTGATGTGAAGATGGAAAACGGTTATATGTAAAAATCATGAAAATGAAAGACTGGTTCAAGAATTTATTCCAAATAACGAAGCAAACCGCTAAAAAAGGAACCTTACAAATCGTTATGATCTTTTATCGGGGTCCTGCCGACAAAACGCAGATATTATACGCTAAGGAAACGCTTAAAGGAACCAACTTTTTTAATTTGACTTGTTAAGCAAACGCACCTTTATATACAGTATGGTTTTTGACCTTTTCATCGTTAATAAAGAAACAAAAATAGAATATTTTCTATCTTCGTTTACTTCTTATCTTCAGTAAGTAATTATAGTTTTCAACGTAAACAACGATAGGACTTTACTTGGAGAGGTAGGTATGATAGGCTCGTTTGCCTAATGAAACCTTAGCTTCAGCCTTTCAAGACAAATCGTATCCACAGAGGCTCCAAGTCAAGTCCTTAAACGCTTATCTATGGATACATATAAACAATGATAAAAGGTTGCGTTAGCTTAACAAGACTGGCACACAAAATAACTCCTCTAACTTCAAACTTAGAAGAGTTAACACAAATTTGGCTATTTCACTAAAAAGTCTTCTAATTCAGTTTCATCTACCTATCGGAACATTAAAATAGAGTACAAAAAAGGAGATAATGGGAATAGAAATGAGCAAAGCTGTTATGGGATACTTATAATGTAATCTTAGCATTGGGAACATTATCGTATTGAATATAACTGACCATCCCATTGTCCAATTATTATGATGCGATACTAAATCTAAATATCGTAAGTTTATGTATTCTATTAGAGAAAATAAAACCACCCAGAACAATACCCATATCATAATGTTAATTCTCTTGCTTGGGAATTTCCCTAGATAGATTAAAACAGTGGCTGGATAACAAACAAACATAATTAATAATGAAATGACCATATGATTTGGTAGAAGATAAAAACCAAATATGCTCTCCTTATACTCCCACATAATATAGTCGTAACAAAGAAAATTATAAAGTAAATCACCAAACCATAAGAACAAAATCGTGGAATGGTATTTACTCCAATCTCTCCAGTCACCCCATTTTATTGCTGCAAATAGAAAAAGTGCATTAAATATTATGTGCATGATTTAAGCTCCAAAGTTTTTATTAACACTATAATTCCCAATTTTCAACAAATTCATTGTAAAATTTCATATAAAAACCAAATCTAAATTCTTTATCTTTATTAAATTAACCTGCTCTTATATACAGTATATCAAGGCGTAGTATTTAACGTTAACAAAGTTAAATACTACACCTTTTTTGTAACATTAAATACTACCTATATACGGGAAGGAAATATAGTTAATCATAGTTAACATAGAAAGACTTGCAAAAATACGTCGCTATAGTACAAGTATCACCTATTTTACCAACGAATAAGGAAAAACCATTTGATTTAATTTGTGAAATCCTTGCTGAGGTAACCGATAATGGGGCGAAGCTTGTTGTATTCCCAGAGTGTTTTCTTCCATATCTAAATTGGAATTTAGATTTCTCGCAAACAAAGAGTTTGATCTTCATATGAAGGAGCTTACTTATAATGCAATTTGTATTCCTGGGCCAGAAACAGATAAAATAACTAAATATTTCTTCAGTTTCATTTACGCCTATTACGACATATACACCTTTTTCACGTGCGACTCTTCACCCGTGGTGGTATTTGCTAAAAAGCTCCGTCCTGTGCGCTTCGCTAAGGGGCAAATTTCGCTGTCGCGATACCACGGGCACTTCCCGCAAGTAAAGGGACGCTTCGCTGGGCTGGAGAGCATACAGAAGTGAACAAATTTTTAATAAGAAAAACAAAAAGGACCCCAATAGATAGAATGTTTAACAATTGGGGTCAGTCCTAGGAGTTGCTTATTTATTCTTCAATTTCTCAATTAAATCAATAACCTTACTTCTCATTTTTTCCGTTTCATCGTTAAGCAGAGAAATCGAATATTCATCATCCTCTTTTATTACCGATAAGATATCTCCTTCTCTAAATCCCTCGAGTACTTCTTTAGGAATAAGAAGCTGTTTATCCTCATTTGGATGTTTCAGAAGAACTCCAAACGAATCTTCAAAACGATCAAGAGTATATGTGGTCATTCAAAGCAACTCCTTTATTTAATATTAGCGTTCACATGACCATCCATCATTATCTCGATCGTGTTTGGCAGCATAGGCTGGGTGGCCAGTTTGTACACCATTCGGGTAGTACTCTCGCATTGCTGTACAGTTAGCAAATGAGGTAGGTGCCCCCGGAATGACATATGTTCCTGAACCAGGGTCTGCTGGCTGTTCAGGAGTTGTTACAGGTGGCTCTGGAACAGGAGTAGGTGTTATTGTGACACCATTCCATGGTTTAGTATTAAAAGAATAGCTCAATCCATTTGTGCTCATGGTAATATTACCAGAAAAAACAGTGGAGTATAGTAAAGATCCTGCATTCTTTAGACGGCTCACAACTTCTGAATGAGGATGCCCATATGAATTCTCAAAACCATATGATAAGACTGTTGCAGCAGGCTTAACAGCATTAATAAATGCTTGAGAACTGCTAGTATTTGAACCGTGGTGTCCGGCTTTTAATACTGTAGATTTAACGGCATAACTGCTCATTATTTCTTGTTCTGTGGCAGTGTCTGCATCTCCCATTAACAAGACACTAATGTTTCCGTATGTTAAGCGCAGTACAATTGATGCTTCATTGTTATCGTCTCCAGCTTCAGCTGCGTTCAATACAGTTATCCCAAGGTTTGAATCTAGATTAATCGTGCTGCCTGCCTTAGGAATTACATAATTGATATCTTTAGTATCGACCAAAGATAATAACTCATAGTAAGTCTGAGTCGTATGTGATTGTCCGGAATCTACAAAGTTACTTACCTGGAAAGTATTAAGGACTGAAATTAGTCCGCCGATATGATCGGCATCTGGATGAGTAGCAACTACATAATCGAGTTTGGTTACTCCTTTATTTTTTAGGAAGCTAACCACTTCATCTCCGGCTGATTTTGCCCCGCCATCAACAAGCATATTTTTACCGTTTGAAGTTTGGATCAGAATAGAATCCCCTTGCCCTACATCGATAAAATGAACTTGTAATGGCTTATTATTTACGGTATCCAATAAAGCTAATTTTGCTTTTGAAGGTGTTTCATATTTGATAGATGAACCTTTTTTTACAAAGAGTCCTCCACCAAGCCCGTACATACCTCCATTTGCACTCTTATAGGAATATACACGGAATTCTTCGCCCTTTTTTAGTGTCTTTACCAATTTCATATTTACATCGTAAACTGGTGTATTTCCGAGAACGGTGATCTTTCCAATTTGCCCCTTCTTTAATTCTGTTTTTCCCCACATGATTTTGGTTGATCCAGCAGGAGTAGAAGTATTTTGTGGAGCCGTCGATTGTTGTTCAAGCAGCGCTAATTTCGCTTTTGAAGGCGTTTCGTATTTTACTTTGGAGCTTTTCTGGATATATTGTCCACCCCCAACGCCATACAATCCGTCATGTGCACTTTTATAGCTGTATACACGATATTCGTCTCCAGCTTTTAATGTACGAACAGTCTTTAGAGAACCATTCGCTTCTAAAGTGACCAAATTTGTATTTGATAAGACCGTGACCTTTCCGATCTGGCCGACCTTTAATTCTGTTTTTCCCCACATTACACGCGTAGCAGCATGTGCATCAGAAGATTGGAGCCCTGTAATAGAAAAAATTAATACGGCTGCCAATAACATCATAACTATTTTTTTCATTCATTTACCCCCAATAGATTATCCTTTAGACCAAATACAATGATACTACAGGAATAGGGGGTATCGTACAGGTAGTTTAATCCTAATCATCCGATAAAAGGGATTATATTCCACTATTCTCATTCGGAGACTTCCGAATGGTTCGAAAACAGCTTCCGAATTGTTCGGAATGTGGGGAAAGGTACAGATTGCAATTAGGTTATTCAGGATAGGAAGTAGTGCTAGAATAAAGAGGATTTAACGAAGAGTGGCTGTCTAAAAAGACAGCCACTTCTTATAATGGTCTTTTACTAAGGATAATCATGCAACATTATTTAACAGGATTCTCAACAACAACATTTGCGGAAACAAGATTAACTGTATTTGCAATCGTATCTCCTACAGGGCAATGTGCTTCAATATATTGTTTATATGCTTCGATTTTTTCTTCAGGGGCTGTTGTTTCAATATGAAATGTATATCTTGTTGTTTGAAACCCAGGTCGTACATCAGATTTACCAAGAAATCCGTCAATGTCAATATCTCCCTCTACCTCAACCCAAAAGTTTTGAAGATCTATATCAAATTTTTTCGCATAGGCCAGAAGGATTACAAGGTCCGTTCCCAACGATTGTTCAACTTAACGGATATGGTCATGGGGATCCAGGAAACTCGTTTGAGGGGATGCTTATTGATCTAGCACAACGCGGTTATGCAGTTCTGCATATAAGCTTGAGAGGCTCAGGTACGTCCGAAGGTGAAAGCGGTCTATACAACCATTTTGGAGAAGATGGTTATGATGTCATCGAATGGGCAGCAAAGCAGACATGGAGTGATGGAAAAGTTGGCACAACAGGCCTTTCCCTTTTAGGAATTAGCCAATGGCTCGCAGCAAAAGAACTTCCTCCAAGTCTTAAAGCGATAAGCCCGGTTGTAGGCTGTACGGATTGCTATAATTATTTATGGTATCCTGGCGGAATGGAGGCTGGACCAGGCCGTGTAGCACGTGGTTATGAATATGATGTAGCAAGCCAGCATCGTAATTTTGACGACTGGTGGAAAGAACGCACAGTTTCTACTGACGAATTAAAAGCAATTGCCGACAGTGGTGTAGCAGCATTTATTTCAGGAGGCTGGAATGACTATATCAGTCCTGGAAACGTGAAGGCATATGAATTATACAGCAGTTTTGGAGGCGACAGTAAATTAATCATGTCACCTGGTGCCCATGCATACCTTTCAGGAGTTATGTCGTATGAGTTTGAAGATTACCAAGCCCTATGGTTTGATAAGTACTTAAAGGGTGAGGATAACGGGGTTGATGAAAGAGATCCCGTATTGATTTATGTTCAAGGGGCGAACCAATGGCGCTATGAGAAGGCTTGGCCGCTTCATGACACCAATTATGTTGACTTATATTTAAGCCACAAACAGAGCCGTTCAATCGACAGTATCAATGATGGTTCCTTTACGAGTGATTCTCCCAATAAAAAGAAGGATAGTGTGAGCTATAAGTATTCACCAGAAAATGGCCCATTCCTGCCATCACTATTGAGTTCAGGTGGCAGACTGCAAATTAACCAGCAGCCTTACGAAGAAAATACTGTTACTTGGACAACGGACACCCTTACAGTTCCAACTGAAATTACGGGTAATATGTCACTAACCTTCTGGGCAGAAGCAGATGCAGAAGATGCAGATTTTGTTGTTCAGATTACGGATGTTGCCCCAGATGGAACATCCAAACAGGTTACAGCAGGATACTTAAATGCTACTAGAGTTGAATCTCGCGCTAATCCTAAACCGTTAACACCAGGTGAAGTGGAGAAATATACAGTTGGAATTTTGCCAACATCGTATGTGTTTGAAAAAGGCCACCGCATTCGCCTTAGCGTTGCAGGAGGTGCGAAAAAACTTGATGATCAAACAGCACCTCAGGGACCTGGAATAAACGATACACCAGCTTCTGTTAAAATTTATCAAGACGCTGACCACCCATCCCATTTAACACTGCCTGTCATCGGTCAGAAGTCTTTAAAAACAACTAAGGCAAATATTCGTGCAATCGAAAATTCCACTAAGAAAAAATAATAATGAAACGCCTTCACCCCCATTTAGGGCCTGAATTAAATTTCGCCCTAAATGGGGGTGAATCTTTTTTTGGAAACTATAGTAAGAAATTAGCAACTTCAGATTGAGCACCAAATTGACAATAACCAATCCAGAGCTATCAATAAGAAAAAGAAATACTGAGATTTATTATATAGAAGCTTATTAAGAAGATTTATTAGAGGTCCAGCTTTAACACGACTTCGTCCAATTGCTCTTGGGTGATACCAATATACCGCAATGTTTCTGATTGACTGGAATGGTTTAGCAGCTTTTGGATCATTGATAGGTCCACTCCGGACTTATAAGCAAAGTAACCAAATGTTTTTCGGAGTGAATGGGTACCAATTCGCTCGTCAATCCCAACGGCTTCAGTGGCCTGATTTAATATTTCGTAGGCATGCTGCCGGCTGATTGGTCCTCCTTTTTGGCTTAGGAATAGAGGGTCAGATAATGATGCAGATGGTCTTTCTTTTTCCAGGTATCGTTCTATTAACTTGCTAGTCTTTTTATTAAGAGCTATATAACGCTTTTTGCCGGTCTTTTGTTCGCGCAGCACAATGCGGTCTGTTACTCCTTTTTTATTTAGTACATCACCAACCTTGAGGGAGAGTAGGTCGCTTATTCTGAACCCAGTATTGATTCCTAGAACGAAAAGAAGTTCGTTTCTAAGCGATGATGCGCGTAAAATCTTCTTTATGGCCTCTATTTTTGCTCGGTCGCGTATTGGTTGAACCGTGCTCATAAATCAGACTTCCTCCTCTACTGATTTGGATTTTAACAGATTTTCGCTAATAAATTGCCAGTCATAAAAGACTTGCAAAACCTTTGTGTATCAATACTTTTTACAAAATCTAAAAATCTGACATTACTTGGTATTGTAAGATTTTTAGATTTTATAAAAAAAGCTCCACCAAATATCTGCAGAGCCAACTATGATTCTCTTACGCGTACGACCCATCCGTACTGATCCGTCAGCATCTTTGCGTTTTTTTCAGCCTCTTCTTTGTATTTAAAGGTTCCGGTGACGAGATAGTATTTCTTTGCCTGCTGTGGGCTAGGGGTCTTTTTTGTTAATCCTGCTGCTTTGGCGAGTCCCACGGCATGCGCTTCAGCTACTTTATTAATGAAGTCCTCGGACTTTAAAAGGGCAGACTCAATTGGGTTTGAGATAAATAGTGTTTCAGTCAGTACTGCTGGCATATCTGTTTCGCGAACAACAGCGAAATTTTGTTGCTTCATTCCGCGATCGGGGATATTATGCTGCTTCAGGACCTTCATTACTTCTTCATGCACGCATTTTTGCAATTCTAATGATTTTCCAGATTTCCCTGGATACCGGTACGTTTCAAAGCCCTTAGATAAAGTGTTAAAACTATTAATATGGAATGAACAGAACAAGTCAGCTTTCACCATATTCGCGATATTTGCCCTCTCTGAAAGCGATAGAAACACATCCTTGTTCCTTGTATACACCACATCACAGTTGTAGTGCGTCCTCAAATATTTACCAGCACTAAGAGCCAGCTGCAAGGTAATATCCTTTTCAAATATTCCATTCCCGAAGGCGCCGGGATCTTTTCCTCCATGCCCAGGGTCAATTGCTATAAGCATGTTCTTCATCCTTTCAAATGTTATTTTTTTAGCGATATGGTCAGGTCATTAATGGACTGTGAGAGTTGATCTATCTTTGTTTCCATTCGATTAAGAAGGTAAAAGGTAACCAAAATCGGGAAACCAACTTCACTGATCATGGACATCCAATCCATTATCGTTCTCCTCCTTTCTTATTAGATAAATGAAAACGGAAGGCTAAAGGACCTTCCGTTAATGGTTACGGTAATTCGATATCTGAAGTTGTACGATCAATGACGCGAGCGCTAACTGCGCTTACAAGATAACCTTTGCCTGTTTCAAAGGCATTGGCCTGAACCATTTGCTCCATGGCAGTTTTAATTTCTGCTGGGGTAAGTGATTCTTTTGGATTCTTAATAGTAATTTTTGCTGATCCAACTCTGCATCAAAGTTTAGTTCCATTGTTTTGGCCATCTCAGTTTATCCTCCTTTCTATTTTTCTATAAATCTTGAATTAGAATAAATCGTTGGTGTTAACGGTTGAATAAGAAGCTGTTCCCTCATAAAGGCTGGCAAGTGCAGCAGCTCCAGCAACAAGCTCATCCGGAGTTGCAACTTTTCTGATATTGGAATACGTATAACGCTTCACAATTGGCTTACCATCCTCGTCGATACCTTCTTCAACGGACAAAATAAGTGATTTTTTCACTAAAATTTCATTAGCCATTGGTTATCCCTCCTTTCTTAATGCCAATATATCAACTGGGGTAGGGAAAGCTCAAAGTTGCTTTCAGTATGAAAACAGTTTGGTAGTGAGGGGTTTTTGATAAGGTTTTAAAAAAACGTCCTTTTATATATGTTTTTGGCTTAAAAAGCAAAAATAAAAAAACAGGGAATTATTTTACCCTGCAGAAAAGATCCAGCTTTTTCTATGAGGTTCGTGAATTTCTCCAAAACAAAGTTCTATGAATCTAGCATTCTTTAGCTGCTCAAAACTGAACCTTTCAGAGTGAAGAACAGGTACTTGGTGTGCTGATAACTGGATGATTGTTTTGCTTGGGGATTTTTTTATAAATGAATGGATTTCCTTTGCCAAAACCCATCCGGTTCGTGCCTGGCGGCCAATAGGCTCTCTAGCGGAAAATGGAACTAAGATGACGCCGTAGGATAGGGCAATAGGAACTTGCTGCTTTCTTCCAATGAGGTCTCCGTAACGTCGACGGTTAGTTGCAATACTTGTCCCGAAATAATTCAGGAGCTTTCCCAGAAAAGAGTTACACGATATATTAAGGATTTCAGTTGATCCGTCTTTAAAAAACAACTTAACGGAAGTACCTGCACTATTTTCATATACAGGGATAAATGCTTCCCCCGATTTTAAAAATTCCTCAATTTTCTTTTTCCAAACCATTGAACTCATCCCTTCCAAAATTGGTGTTTTCCACTTGAAAAATTAACTATTTACATAGAAAATAACCTACTTGTGCCAAATAGGCTAATCTGTTTTCACGCTGAAAACACCCAAAAACCTGTAAAAAATGATCGATTTGGGAATAAAAAACAAGCTTTTCAGCCGGGGATAGGGCCGAAAAGCAAAAGTGGTAGTAATGGAAATGTGGGGTTTGATAATATGTCATCTATTCATAATCATATGAAGTTTTGAGGAATAGGGCAAAGTGAGGAAATTTGATTTTCTCAATGTGGTTTGGGGTGGAAATTAAACTTTCCTTAGGTTTTAATATTAATTACTTGAATTTATTAAATCTTTTTAAGTCATAACAAAATATATTATCCCTATGTATATTGGCTAACAGGGAGGGATTTAATATGAAACGATGTAAAGTTTGCAGAAAAAAACCTGGTTTGGAAAGAAGAATCAATTGTGAGGGCATTGTTTTTTGCTCGGATGATTGCTATGAGGAATTTGACAATTCACCGAATGATTTTGATCACCCATATATCGATGATTATGAGGCGCTCCGCTTTGAGTATATAGAGTGGATGAAAAGCTATGAAAAGGACCTTAATAAATCCCTAAAATATGGATCCCCTAAAAAGTCGGAATTATTGGAGGGGATTGAATCTGTGCTGGATGAGTTCGATGATTATTATAGGTTAGAAGGAAACGATGGTGTTTTTTCAATGGAATTTTACAATTATCTAATTGCTCTTGAAGAACTACATGACTTGATTACGAATCGGCAGCCGGATGAAATAATAAAGAAAAATAGTAGAGCCAAATAAAAGGAGGGATTATCGCATGGAATTATTTTATGAGAATGGTAATTTAAAATACAAAGGCGATGTCAAAGATGGTACCTTTAGGAATAAAAAGAGCCGAATTCCTTAAAAGGTTTTCAGCTCTTTAAAGATATTTGAATTAATTTGTACTTGAAACCGTAGCAAACTCTCTAAAAAAGGAAATCCATGTAGTATCATTCTTATATAATTTTTCGGGATGGAATTGAAATCCAAAAACAAACTGATTGTCGTCAGATTCAAAAATCTCAACAATCCCATCTTCCAGGGAGGCTGCGACCGGACTTAATCCCTTTCCAAGTATCCTCATATGTTGGCGGTGAAAGGAATTGACTGAAAGTCGCTTTGACCCAGTAAGGGAATAAAATTTGCTGTTTCTATTTACCGTAATCTCATGAACAGCTTGGTCAGCAGGAATATTCAATCTTTCTTGGTGGTGCTCGATGCCTTCATCGGGAATATTATCAAGGCTTCCCCCTAACACATCATTAATCATTTGTGCCCCTCGACAGAATCCAACCATTGGCAGGTTCTTATCTAGTCCGTAATTAATTAATTGCTTTTCAGCTTCGTATCGTTCTTTTCCGGTTGTATATAGGGTAGATAATTGAGAATTCGGCTCTGATAAAGATAAGAACCCTCCTCCAGTTAATATGAGGGCACTCAGATGATCTAAAGGCGGCAATGAACCATCCTCATAAACAGGAATGAGATAGGGAATGAGCCCTATCTCTTTTACCATATTGATTGTATCTCGTTCAACATATAGTAATGGGTGCCCTGGGTATAAATCATGATCTTGCCCACTGTCTACGTGCATCGTGATACCGACAAAAGCAGTTTCTCTATTTTTCACTTAATATTGCCCCCTCTGTAGGTGGCTCTAAGGGGATTTCAGTCTCTGCCTCTTCAGCATTCAATGTTAAGGTATGTTGATTTTTTAAGTAAATATTCACAATCCCTGCAAGTGTAGCTATTGAGGCTAAACGAATGCCCCATTTCATTGTGTTCCCTGATAACACCGCAACGCTTTCTCCTGCACTTCCTCCTATAATGAGGCTTAGGGTAAAGGCCGCAGCCACAATAAAACCTAATGCCATTGTCAAAATCGCAAGCCATGTGTAGATTTTTTCAGTTAATGAGACTAGAAGATTCATTATATACCTCCTTTTCCTACAATCCGATTATCGGCAGTATACCTGTTAGCAAGATGATGCTGAGTAGAACATGTAAAACAATCCAAACAATTGCTAGTTTGGTTGTTTCCTTAAAGGTGGATCCGGCAATCCCCATCGCAACATATAAACCTAAAGCCAAAGGAGGAGTCATTCCTTCAAGAGCACCTGTCATAGCTGGGAGCAATATCGCTAATAAAACCGGGTCTCCACCTATTGAGCCAAACACCGCAATCATGGCACTTCCAAGAATTGCCACCTGAGCAGATCCAGGTAACACCATCCCGAGAATCATGAAGAACAGAGGTAAAATAATAATGATTGCTATTTGATTTAATCCAAAAGAAAGGAACCAATCTCTTACAACATCATTCATCTGTAAACCAATAAAAATTTGTGAAATCGCATAGGCCATGTAAATAGTAACACCGATAGGCACAACCTTAAGCAGTGAGTCTGTAAATATATTTACAATGTTATGCCAATTTATCCGGCCTGAAGCTAATGATTTCCTTCCAATAGTTAATGCATAAGCTCCAGCTAAACCCGGTGTAAACATTAGTACAGAGGATGAAAAAGCACTTGCGCCAGTTTCACCAATACGGCCGATAATAAAATCTTTGAAATTGGAGTCAGCAAATAGAGGAAGGAAAATCAGCACAGGTAATACTAAGGCAGGCCAGCCCTTTGCTAAACTTTTTTTAAACTTTGGCAGTTCCTGCACGGGAACAGGCTTAACCTTATATAGTTTGCACAATGCCCAAAGTGTCAGCCAGCGCTGAACGAAGAACCATAAACCAACTCCATATGCTGCGACCATCCAGCCGCTTAATGAAATACTATCTGGATAAACTTCATTTAAAATCCCAAAAGTTAAAATAACTATACCGGATGGCGGGATGATATTGCCTAACATACTTGAAGACATTTCTACTGATGCTGCTAAAGCTGGCGGAAAATTGGATCGTTTCATCATTGGTATGGTAAATACACCAGTTGCAGCCACGTTTCCAGGACCACTTCCTGAAAGGGCTGCCATAAATGTACTTGATAGTAATGCAACATACCCTGCCCCGCCTTTAACCCTTCCGATAATAGCCAGCATTAAATGAATAATACTGTTTACCACCTTGGTTGCATCAAAAATTACTGCGACTGCCATAAAAGCAAAAATAGCATAAAAGAGTGAACTAGTTGAGGGGTACAGAAGTGATTCCCAGAATAAATCGAAGGATCCAGTGATGATTACAATAAACACAAATGAAAGTGTCATCACTTCGTACATTGGCCGTTTGAGCCAGACAAATAAAATTACTACAAACACAATTAAGGCGATTAAATATAAAATAGCACTCGGTATACCAAACATTCCATTCACCTCCTAAAGATTCACTCGATATAACCACAGCATACGAGGTTATATCAAGTATTTTGATTATAACAAATATTTTTTTGATTTCAAATAGTTTTTAGAATATTTCGCATTTTGCACCCAATAAAAAGAGCCTTGCTCTAATATTATTTAATTTTTTTAAATATTCACCTTTGCATGTACCAAGTAATGGATATAATCAGTTATAATAAGTAAAGAGGTGAAAAAGATGCTAAATAGAAATAAATCGATTCCCTTATACGAACAGCTTAAACAAGTCATTGAAGAAAAAATTAAATCTGGAGAATGGAAGCCAGATGATCAACTACCATCAGAGCGAGAGCTTGTTGAACAATATAAAGTTAGCAGAATCACTGTTAGACAAGCGATTAATCTTGCGGAAAGAGACGGGCTAGTTAAACGTATACATGGAGTCGGGACCTTTGTTACTCAGCCTAAAATCAAACAGGAATTAGGTAAATTTAATACATTCCAATCTACACTCCAGCAACAGGGTTTAATTGCCTCGACCAAACTTTTAAAATCAAGCGTTATAACCAGTGATTTTCAATTAGCCCGGTTGCTTGATATAGACGTTATGGAAAAGGTTATTAATCTTGAATTGGTTGGCTACGGTGATAGCAACCCGATTGTCTATTACAATAGCTATTTTTCATTTTCAGTGGGGGAACAGATGAAGCAGGCTGCGGAACGGGCACTCAAGGAAGAAAAACCTTTTTCTACGCTCGATTTATACCAATCCCTCGATTACGAACCCACCCATGTTGAACAAACCTTCGAGGCCCTATCAACTACTGAACAATTATCAATAATATTAGATGTTGATATTCATTTTCCTTTATTTCGTGTTACATCAATTGTTTATCAAGGTAAGACCCCACTTGAGTTTAAAGAAACCTATTACAGAGGGGACAAGTATAAATTTTTTATCACAAGGCAAATGTAAATTCATTACATTTGCTTTTTTTTAATTTTTGGGAATTGACAAAATATTGTAAGAGTTATACACTTGGTTTAATACTGGTTATAACATGTTATTACAAAAGGAGGATTTTTATGAAGAAAGAGTTGAGGATTCTATGTCCTAATGGACATCTTGGCTTTGCTCCTACAAAAGAAGAAAGTTTTTATATTGGTGCAACAACAAAACCTGATTACTACTGCTGTGATTCCGGAAGTGACGATATCGGTGCTTCCGCACTTGGCGCTAACCGATCCGTAAGTATGTATAAATGGCAAAAACATGATTTGGAATTAATGCTTTTGGCTGCAAGGGAACAGGAAGTACCGATGCTTATTGGCTCTGCAGGAGATACTGGGGCAAATAGCCGAGTGGATATGTATGTTCAAATCATTAAGGATTTAGCAAAAGAACATAATCTTGCTCCTTTTAAACTAGCTTATTTCTATTCAGAGGTAGATAAAAATTACTTAAAGAGCCAGCTGACCAATGAGGTTATCATCGAGGGATTAGATGGGCGAAAAGCACTGACAAAAGAGGATGTTGAAAGGTCGGAAAGAGTTGTAGCTGTAGCAGGTATTCATCCATTCGTAAAAGCATTAGAGATGGGGGCGGATGTAATTATTGGTGGCCGTTCAAGTGATTGTGCCATCTTTGCTGCGGCAGCGATTCATGAAGGATTCCCAGAAGAACACGCCTATTATGTTGGAAAGGTGCTTGAATGTGCTTCGTTCTGTGCCGAACCTTATGGGGCAAAAGAAAGTATTATTGGGACCATCTCGCACCATGATGTGAAGGTTACAGCTATGCATCCAGATCAAAGCTGTACGATAGCTTCTGTTGCGGGGCATGCCATGTATGAAAGATCCAATCCATTCTTTGAATATTTTGCGGGCGGAATGCTGGATATGACCAATTGCCATTATGAACAGTACGATTCAAAGACAACTCGGATAACTGGGCAAAAATATATACCTGTTGAGGGGGATATAAAGGTTAAACTAGAAGGATCCGCGAAGGTTGGAGAGAAATATATCGGCATTGCTGGAGTACGTGATCCTTACACCATCCAAAATATAGATAAAGTGCTAGAAATGGCGCGGGAACAAGTAAAGAAAGAATTTGAGGGAGAATCTTATCATTTGAACTTTAGAACTTTCGGTAAGGATGGCGTCATGGGAGATTTAGAACCAGTTAAAGAAATCAGATCACATGAGCTTGGGATTGTTGTAGAAGGAGTCGCTGATTCAAAGGAAACTGCAGAGGCCCTTACATTATTTGCTACCCGTCAGATATTCTATGCTCGCCTGCCAGAAGTTAAGGGGACAGCAGGGACAGCAGCATTTCTGATTGATGATGTTATCTATGCAGGTGCCACTTACAGTTGGTCTATGAATCATATAATTCCGGTTAAAGATCCTCTTGAACTATTTGATTTACATGTTGAAGAAGTTGGTAAAGATGAATTGGTCAATAGCTAATGAAAAGGAGTGATGATAATGAGAACAGTATCTTTACAGGACCTAGCAAAAACGATTAGATCCAAGAATGCAGGAACAGACAAAATCACATTTGATATCATTTTTAAAGAAAAAGAGACCTATGATCTTGTATGCAAAAGCGGTGTAATTTCGAGGAAATCAGTTGCAGAACTCTACAAGATTTCTGAGGAAAAGATTACGGATTTTGTACAATACGATCCAGCAAATGCTATTAAATTTACAATCTTACGAGATAGGCCAAGTGGTGATCCTGGTGATGGGGATATATTTGGTTCACAGCAGTATCCTCCGCTTTTATCTATACAAATACCTGTTGCGTAATAAAAGAATAATTTAACTAAAGGAGAATCACTATGCTTGTTTCATGGTGGTTCTTCTTTTTGTTAAAAAATAAAAATTACTTGATGTACTCAGTTATATTTTAAAAAAATAAAAATAAAACAAAAAATGTTGAATTATTTAGTGAATGTTATTAATCTGTAAAAAAAGGGTTCATAGCCTTTAATTGTGATTGTTCTCTTAATTGCCATAAATTTCGCCCCTATGAAAAGTCGGTTTAGTATTTTCCGATAATTATACTATTTGCTTTTACAAAACTCTACAAATACTAGAAATTTTGACTCACCCATTAGAAATGGTATGACGAGTTCATAGGATATTGTCCCCAACTGCTGTTCATACTAACTGACACTATCATGCTAACAAAACTCATCACATAATATCCATTAACGAGCCAAATCCGCCTTTTTTGATATCATACTCATCATACAATTCTACAAATTTTGCAAAGGTACTATTCCTTTTTCAATACCTAAACTCGTCATATAACCTGATTGCAGAAGTGGGTTAAAGATATACAATATATAATAGAAGTAACTCGTCAAAAGCAACTCAATAATTGAAAAAATGCAAGGTTTGCGTTCCCTGAATTTTCCATACTGCCTATCGTTTTAGACTCGGCTCCTCCTCTGACAGCCTTCGATATAAAGCCGCCCTCGACACACTTGTAATCTCACAAATTTGTTTAACGGTCATATTGCCCTCTTTGTATAGCTTGACGGCGTAATTCATTCCAGCGTGATTTTTATGATATTTTTTCAGCCGGCCTTTGTACTTTCCTTCCTTTTTCGCCAGTTCAATCCCTTCACGCTGCCGCATCTTGATTAGGTCCCGTTCCAACTGATTCACACCAGCCATGACTGTAATAAGAAATTGGCTGTATGGATTTTCTTCTGACAAATCGAGCCATGTATCCTTAAGAGATTTTAAGTTTGCTTTTTTCTCCCGTATGTAATCAATCAACTTAAATAAGTCCTGCGTGCTCCTCGTAATCCGGGTCAGGTCTGTTACAAAAATAATATCACCTTCCTGCAAATCCGCGAGCATATTTTGCAGCTGCTCGCGTTCTGTTGTTGCTCCGGAAATTTTTTCCTCATAAATTAGATCCATTCCGATTTCATTTAGCTGCTGAAATTGCCTAGATGGATTCTGACTGGTCGAACTGACCCTTACGTAACCAATTTTCCGCAAAAATTCACCTCATTTTTGATACAAGTCTTATGAGACACTCTTATCTATGATTTTATCAGTCTTTTATATTTGTATCAATAGAGTGCAGGTTAGAGACGGATAAAAAAACAATAAGTATTTTAAGATCTTCCACAATCGGTGCTATAACGCTTGAAATGTCATTCGCAGAAATATGTCCAATGTAGATAAACTCAAACAAGGAGCTTAATTTAAAGCTCCTTGTTTTTAAAATTCCTTAGAATTTAACAGCAGACCAATCAAATATTTTTCTGGAACGCTCTATCAACAGCTGGTATCCATAAATGATAAAAGCAAATCCATAGTAAAATAAAAAAAGATGTATACGTTTAAAATTAACTAATTTATAAACGTTAAACTTTTCAAAAATGTAAGTAAGTGGGAATGATAAACTTAAATTCAAGATTAAATTTAAAAGAAGGTAACGTTTAAATTTGCCAAACGTTAAATGAAAAATCCACATTGTACCTGCAAAAAATGGACCATAAATAAAACTTAAATCCATAAAAATGAGTTCTGCGATTCCTCCTTTAACTCTCCACCACTTATACCTATAAGATAAAAAGCAGCCGCATATAACCAGCAAGGAGCAAAAAATGGAAACAGGCAAGTATTTACGAAATGCACTTTTAGGTAAAAATAAAATAGAAGCCCATGAAACGATAAGTAATCCTATTCGAATCAAATTAGTAACCATTCTTTCCCCCCTTTTTTTAGATATTCTTTATCATTTATGGTAAAACCATTCCTCTAAAGTAACTTTGATTTTGTAAAGGTTTCTACTTAAACTATAGGAGTTATATAACGGAATAAAATGTTTTGGTCGATTTTCTAACTTGAGAATCGGCTTTTTTAAGTCTAAAAAACTATAACAGACTATAACAGCCTTATGTGGTGTCATAACTTAAAGGATCTGATACCGGAAAATAAAACAAATAAATAAAGGCATCAAGGGGTGTCATAACCATAGTCATAAATAAAGGGGGATTTTCTTTGAAATATGGCTATGCGAGGGTGTCAACTTTACCTCAAGATTTAGAAGCACAGGTTCAGGCCTTGGAAAAAGAAGGATGCGAAAAAAATTTATTCTGATAAGTTCACTGGAAAGAAAACAGAACGGCCACAGTTTAGCAAGCTACTGCAAGAACTAGAAAAGGATGACTCCTTGGTTGTTATCAAGCTAGATCGTTTTGCTAGGATAAATCAAATGATATAAAAGACCGGCTAAGAGCTCAGAATTTATTGCAAAAACCAATGGAGCCTTTTTGGAAAAGCGGATACTCCAAGGTGTCAACCGGGAAAAAATTGAGTTTGGATTTGTAAATCCTACAGCAAAAAAGGAGTAAAAAAATTTATATTAACCTAAATGAAGTGTTTCTAGTAAAAGAGGAGAGTGAATATCACTGTCCTCTCTTTTATGGTTAAAAAAGAAATTTTTTACAAAAGAATTGACTATTGTAGCGTTGCACAATACATTTTAAGGTAATAAATGATAAATGGAAATAAATACATTTGGAGGGGAAAGCATGAAACAATTTGGAACACTAACTCATCCTGGTGCTTATGTTCGAGAAAACATTATTCCCGCGGGTATGAGTGTCACTGCAGCCGCAGAACGACTAGGTATTGGCAGGGTGGCATTATCAAACTTCCTGAATGGGAAATCGTCCCTGTCCCCGAAAATGGCAGTCAGGTTGGAAAAGACATTCGGTGCAGATCAAAAGCAACTACTGCAATTACAAACTGCTTACGATAGCCTAATGAGGTTACCAGTGGAAAAAGAAATAACAGTACGCGCCTTTGTTCCAAATTTCTTAACGATAAAAGCAAGACAGATTGAGGACTGGGTCAATAGTCAAATTGACGCGCGTAGTCACCTTCCTGTTTTATTGAGAAAATTGGTTCACTCAACTGGCGAAGAACTGCACCAGGTTGACTTCCCGGGTTACGACAATTCACAGCGCAAAGGTTCAGACGGTTTTGTTATAGCGGGTGTCGCTACACCATGGATTCCGGAGGGAACATCCTATTGGGAGTTCGGAACAGATAAGAATCCCGCTGGTAAAGCAGAAAGTGATTATAACGCTCGGTTGACCTCGATTGATCGAGCAGTTCGTTCAGAAAGCAATTTTGTTTTCGTAACACCCCGTAATTGGCATGGTAAGAGAGAGTGGGTGAAGAAAAAGACTGAGGCTGGTGACTGGAAGTCTGTCAGAGCGTTCGATGCGAGCGACATTGAACAGTGGCTTGATCAATCTGTACCTGCACAAATCTGGCTTGCAGAAAAACTAGAATTACCAGTCAGAGGCTACGAAACATTTGAGCAAGCATGGAGTCGATGGGCGAATGCAAGCGAACCCCGCCTAACACCCGAAATATTTGCTCCTTCAATCGACGCTTATAAAGATAAATTTAAGAGGTGGCTTTCTCAATCAAGCAATAAGCCCTGTGTGGTCGCAGCTGACTCACGAGATGAGGCGCTAGCTTTTCTGGCCTGCATGTTTAATGAAGAAGAAATTCGGCGGTTTAAAGATTTAACTGCTATCTTTACATCATCAGGTGAACTCAGGAAGTTAGTTGCCTCACTAATCGATTTTATCCCAATCGTTAATTCGGAAGATGCTGAGCGTGAACTTCTTGATGCCCACCAACGGCTTCATTGTATTGTCCTACGCCCCCGAAATGCGGTCGATACAGAAGCAGACATCAAGCTTGATCTTCTCAGTCACGAAACCTTTAAAAAAGCTCTTACCTCCATCGGAATAGAAGAAGGAGATATTGATAGGCTTGCGAGTGAGTCAGGTCGTTCGCCAACAATTTTGCGTCGCCGCCTTTCTAAGAACCATGCGATTAGGATACCTTTATGGGCTAACGATGATGACAGGGCAAAGGCGCTAGTCCCGATGGCATTAATTGGTGCCTGGTTCGCAGAGTCAGAGGCGGACCGGGAGATTGTGTCGAAGGTAGCAAGTCGAAAATATGAATTGATAGAAGATGACATCGTTCGCCTGCTACGGTTTGATGACAGCCCAGTGTGGTCTGCTGGACGATATAGGGGTGTAACCTCGAAGATTGACGCCTTGTTTGCTATTGAAAGGATGGTTACCTGGGAAGACCTAGATCGGTTCTTTGTCGCGGCTGAATATGTCCTTTTAGAGTCTGATCCAGCCCTAGAACTACCAGAAAAGGATAGGTGGGCTGCCGCTATTTACAACAAAACCCGGAATCACTCGAGTGCGTTACGTACAGGTGTCTGTGAGACATTAGTCATTTTATCGGTCCATGGCAACAACTTATTTCAGAGTCGTATAGGTATGGATATCGAATGTCGGGTGGCAGTATTGGTTCGCAAACTCTTAACACCGTTGACTTTAGAAAAACTACTTTCTCAAAATCACGATTTACCACGCTACGCGGAAGCTGCTCCCGATGAATTTCTTAAAATCATTGATGGTGATTTGCAGCAAGAGAATCCAGTTGTTTACGGTCTTCTCAAGCCGGTTGATAGAAGTCTGTTTGGAGTATCCCCATCTAGAACTGGCCTTCTATGGGCACTGGAGTGTCTTGCCTGGAGACCACAAAACCTCCTGCGCGTAACGACAATTCTTGCTCGACTCTCCATAACGAAAATTGATGATAATTGGGTAAATAAACCAGATGCCAGTCTTAAAGCAATCTTTAGATCATGGATGCCCCAAACTTCGGCATCAACGGAGCAGAGGTATAAGGTGCTAGAGGTGCTTACTAAACGTTTTCCGAATCTTGGTTGGGAGATTTGTATGGATCAAATTAAGCCGGGTTCTAGGATTGGTCACTCCAACTACAGGCCCAACTGGCGCGGTGATGCCTCAGGAGCTGGACAGGTCGTAACGGGAGAAGAGATGTATGACTTTAATCGAAAGGCTTTGAATCTCTTGTTAGCTTGGCCGGCTCAAAACGAAAGGACACTTGGTGATCTCGTCGAATCCCTCCAGAGCATGCATGAGGAAGACCAAACAAAAGTGTGGGATATTATCAGTGAGTGGTCCAAGAATGCTGATGATGCCGGGAAAGCAGAGTTGCGTGAGTGTATAAGGCAGTTTGCCTTTACCCGGCGCAGTCGACACAGGAAACTAGAAGTTGCTACCCGTGATCGTGCTCGTGAAGCATACGATATCCTTCGACCCTTAGACCCAGCCATTCGTCACGCTTGGCTGTTCGTTGATAACTGGGTGCAGGAATCAGCTGACGAGATTCAAGGAGAGGATTATGACTATAGAAAACGCGATGAAAAAATCGATAAGTTGCGACTCGATGCGATGCTAGAGATATGGGACAAACGCGGTTTCGAGGGCTTGTCGGAATTAATCACCAGCAGTGGTGCTGTTGGGGTTATAGGCCGCTATGCCTCATCTTGTATAACTGACTTTGAGTCGAGAGTGGAATTTGTCCTAAAGTGCCTTTCCTGTGAAGGGGATCTAAGAAGTAAATACGAGTGGTGTATTCAGGGTTTTGTTTTGGCAATCGATGACGGGAGTCGCGGTGAAATATTAAGGGCTGTGGCCAATGAGTTGTCAGATGAAGAGAAAAAGCGATTATTTAAATGCGCGCCTTTTCAGGCATCTACTTGGCGTCTATTGGACGAATATGAAGAGTATGTCAGTTTAGAGTACTGGAGGGAAGTGCTCCCTTCCTGGGGTCCGCATTCGCCTTCCGAGCTCACCGAGCTAGTTGATTGTGTTATAAAGGCTCGGAGGCCCCGCGCCGCATTCCATGCTGTCCGAATGGAGTTTAAGGATCTTGAGACTTCCCGACTTAAGAAGCTGTTATACGACGTAGCAACAATTGATGCAGAACCAGCAGGCCATTATAAGCTTGAAAGCTACTACATTTCTCAAGCATTAGATTCGCTCGATGGTCGTACGGATGTCACCTGCGAGGAAATGGCACAACTAGAATTCCTCTTCATTGATGCCCTAGGTCAAAGTGAACATGGAATCCCCAATCTCGAAGCCCAAGTTGGAGGCTCACCTTCACTTTTTGTCCAAGCGATTGCACTTGCTTACAAACGGCGCGACGAAGGTAAGGATCCAAAAGAATGGAGAATTGAAAATCAAGAGCAGCGCATGGCAGTTGCATCGTCTGCATATCAACTTCTGAATAATATATCCAAGATTCCTGGTGCGGATAAAAATGGAATAATCGACACAGTAGCGCTTGTAGAATGGGTTTCAGAAGTGCGCCGTCTATGTCAAGAGTATGGCCGTAAAGAGATCGGTGATCAATGCTTGGGTCAGCTTCTTGCAAATGCACCTATGGGTGAAGACGGCTTATGGCCGTGTCAGGAGGTTTGCGAGGCCATGGAAGTGATATCATCGCCAGATATTGCTAATGGGTTCAAGGTAAAGGTTCGCAATTCTCGTGGTGTTGTATGGCGAGGCCATGGTGGCGAACAGGAGCGAGAGCTAGCAACGAAATACCGCGCCTGGGCGGAGCATCTGCACTTTTACTACCCGTATGTTGGCGCAATCCTAGAAGACATTGCTAAGTCTTACGATAGCGAAGCGAGGTGGCATGATTCAGAAGATAATATTACGAAGAGGCTATGCGATTGACTGCTTTTGGACGTTACCGGAATGAATCGTTATTAGATAAATTATTAATAAATATACCCAATGTAGATTTTGGTCGTAGTAATCCTTTATGGAGGTACTACGAAGTAACTGATGAGGAAATTGAAAAGTTTGGGTTATTGGATCTAGCTAAGTATTTACCTGACAATAACACTGGTAATAGGGATATTGGAAATTACGATAAGAATCATCAGTGGTTTCGCTTTGGAGCAAAACACAATGATATATTTCCTATAATTGGAGATATGATTCGATGGTTATTAAAACTTCCCAACCGTCACACTAGATAAAGGTAACTGCACTCTCTTTAATCCAATAACAAACTAAAGGTAGGGCAATAAACCCTACCTTTTGATCTTAAAAATGCTCATAATTTTGCTCATAGTTTTTTTAATTTCTGTATTGTAATATTTAATTGAAAAATGAAAACCTCTATTATATCAATGATTTTTTACATTTATTTTCTTCTATTATGCATTGATGAATGGGCGGCATGATGTAATAAGGAGGGTGCGTTACATTTGAGATCAATAAAAGGATGACTCCCTATAAATAATATAGGAAGTCAAATTTTTTTGACCACATTTTGACCACGAAACATATATAACGATATATTATTTCATTTTCATTTTATTTATAAAATGTGGACAAACCTTGACTTAACAAGGACTATTTAATTTCGTGTTTCTTAATATTATATATACACCTAAAAGAACGTAAAAAATACAGTTCTAGGGATACTGATACGCTAAGTTCCACAGCTTCTAGAATAAAGAGAAGCGCTTTGTTTTTATTTCATGGTGATTCTCCCATCTTATAGTATTTCCTTAACCCGTTAAATAACGTTGCTGTAAGTTCCTCATATATTACCTCTTCTAAAATCTTTGATGCAAGGAAGTCCTCGATTTTACTTCACAATTGGTTACTCAAAGGTTTTAATTCATCGCATAATAACCATTATACGCACCTATACACCGATTCCCTATGTTATTCTTGCCCTATAATCCTGCTAATCTCGCAGAGTTTATTTCATTTTAAACAGATAAACTCATCATATAATTGAATGGTTAAGAAGCTTATACATAGATATGTTTTTTTATCTTAAGTAACACTAATTCTTTTTTCAGGTAATCGACAGCTAATGGGCAAAAGGAAAGGCTAACTGTTTCTATGAAAAGGGATTGAATCATAAAATATATAGAAAGCAATTTTGCAATAAGTGCAGGGAATAATTGGGAAGCTACTGGCTTTTTGGCTAAAGGAGCATGCCCATAGAGGCTCAGCGTCAAAGTGCATTATTCTATATTTGTAACTGCAAATATGTGTACTTTTTCTCTGCAAAATACAAAATTGTTATGGTGCATCCCCACTTCATTTGTGGGGGATTGCTAAACTATTTAAAGTGTTACTAAGTAACAATTCTTCAATGCTCGAATAACCCTTTTCCTTCATTAATATGGACAATTGTTTCTTTTGCTTTTTACTGACTCTTATTCTAATAATCTCTATATCGCTATCTATATAAATTCCACTTTTACGTTTTTTTACTTCACCTGTTATTAATATTGACTGAATCAGATCCAATATTTCCCCATTGTTATCAGTTTTAATAAGTGAAGGTTTAACTTCTAAAATATAAACATCCTTTTCATCTTGAACCTTTTCAAGCCTCATATTAGCTGGGCTTACTTGCTGATAAATAACGTCTATGACGGTATAAAGATTTGATTTAACAAATTTAGGTGCTTTAAACTTTAAAGCAGCATAACCTTCTTTGGTATTTTGCTTTAAATCCTTAATCTCAAATGCAGGAACAAACCCATTAGTTAGTAGCTCCTCAAAAGTCAAAACTTCATCATGTTCGGTCAGCGCTTCAACTCTTTCATCAGTAATCGCTATAATTCTCGCTAATTCAGTCGAGGTTTCCGCTTGTTTTACAAATGGTTGGAATAGGGTGATATTCCTTTCCTTATCATAAAAATGCTTTTTGCTTGGCCTTGCTTCGATTTCGTGATTCAATTGAAACTCCTGTAAATCGTCCTCGTTTACAAAGTTATAGATTTTTCCCCGAAATTCCTTCTTAAACGCTTTTAATTGCCCTGAACGAATTAATTTATTAACCGTTGTCTGTGAAACTTCTAAGAGTGCAGCAACTTCACTTGTGGTTAGCCCAGGTGGTTCAAGTTCTTGTTTCAGTCGATTAACATCTTCCAAATCAAATTCATAACGCCTTTCAATATACCAGTCATCTTTATTAATTGGAGTTAATTTATTGTCTGCGATATAGTTGTAGATTGTTTGTTTAGAAGATATACCTAAAATTTTCATCACATCATCAACAGTAATAATTTTAGTTTGTTCCAAAACCTAATTCATTCCTTTCTAAAATTTATCTATAGCAAACTATAACCATTATATTATGTAAAAATAAAAATTGTATATTTAAAATTGCGATGGACATTAACGAAATGTTAAAACAGTATATAAATTATTTAGTTTTAGATAAATAATCGATAATAGACAAATTAGTATTTTTCTATTTATCTATAAAAGAATAACAAAAGAAATCCATTATTAATTTATTAAATATATCTTTAACAGACCTTTTTTATTACTTTATGAGTCAGATTAGCTGTAATAATGATAAAACGAAATTAATTATAAAAATAATAAATATAAGAAATTACAAATAAAATTTTTAAGTTAATTTACTAAAAGACAATTCAAATAAAAAAGGGAGATTAAAACATGTTTTATCCATCTGTGTTTTGTGATAAAATTTTCCTGCACCACATAGTAAAAGACGAAAATTTATGTCTATGTGGATTTAAATACAATTCATCTCAGAAAATGAAATGCAATGAACTTCGGAAGATCCGATTTAAACAAATATCGGAGATTAATTGTATCAGTTGCAAATCTAAATTGTACCTTGAATAATTCAACCGCGAAGGGGGAGCTTAATTCTTCTTTGAGGGGAGGAAACGAGTATGGGTGAGTTAATATCATCAAAAGGGAAAGTTTCGAATGGGATAAATACCATTTCTTTAATAAATCAGCTTGAAAGTTCCGAGTATCTTCAGGAACTGATGTTACATACGCAGCAAAATGAGAGAAACTATAAATCAGAATTTGATGGATTTACCGATTTGGAAATGATCTATTATTATGTTCAAAGAAAAACGCATATTCGCAAGGAAAGAAATAAGACCATCAGCACAAAAAGAGAATATCTTCGGACATTAATACAATTCTATCAATACATATTCAATCACCATGAGTTTTTAAAAGTTGATGTCAACGATTTTAACGAGAAAGAGGGTTTTAAAAATTTACGGCCCAGGCATATTACAAATTTCCATAAATATTTAAGTACAGCTTCTTTAGGAAAGAAAGGCAGACCCTATACTCCTGCAACAATCCAGTCTAAGTCAGCTGTCATAAAAGCGTTTTTACGTTGGCTGCATGAATGTGATTATATTGAGTATCCCTTACATGAAAAAATAATAAATACTTCCATTAGTGATTCGGAGATACCAAACAAAGATTTTTATCCGGAAGAAGCATTTCTGATAATCAATTATTATAAAAACCATCCTATTAATTATGCTCTATTAACAACTTTAATGATAACTGGATTGAGAATTACGGAATTAGCAAAAGCAAAATGGAAAGATGTCAGTTACGATGCAAGTACGAATGCGTACTGGATTGAGGGGATAGGGAAGAGAAATAAAAGATTTTTAAAAAGAATTTCCCCTGTTTATTTTGAGAGAATAAAGGGAAGTAGATTAAGAAGAAAGTTAAGTATAACACTTAGTAAAACCGACGAATCTCCGATATTCGCAGATCGCAATCAAAAACATTACTCTACTAAAAATTTAAGTAATTATATTGTTAAAGTTATTCTGGACAGCAATTTACCATTTTTAGAAGGCAGAGAAAACCGGATTACTCCCCATTCATTCCGCCATGCTTACGCTATTTATCTTTATAGGCAGGGGGCTGATCTTTTTACCATTCAAAAAGAATTAGGCCACAGTGACCCGAAAACTACAGAAAGGTACTTAGAAAAAGCTGTAAGGATGGAAAATAGTGCTGGACATTTCATCTCAGATAATGCCTTTTAAAAAAGTTTTCCCTACTTTCAAAATGTAATAAATTCTATTAGTTCTGTAGCCCTAAAGTTGAGTTATGGATTAGCTCTAAAAGTATTGAATAACCAAAGGATTATGAATCATTGTTCGAATGTTAGCTCGCCATATCAATCCCTCTGATGGTCTTTTATCAGGGGCCTACACAATCTATATAGCATGTGGTTTAATTTGAAAAGCCAGAAACTTACCAGGTCTTGTCAGACAATAAATAGGAGTACTTAGAATAGTAAGGGGTATGGAATTAACGTCTGAAATGTATAATTATTTTAATGAAGTTAATGCATATTGTACTGAAATTGGTATTAGTGAAAATAACTTGTGGATAAAACCTTTAGTTTTCTTCTATTATTGGGAAAGTAATTGTAAATAGTATGAATCGAGGTGAGAATCATGATAGATACTCATTGGAATGCAACAGGTATATCAGAACCCTTTATTCGGGAATTACAAAGCTACTGCTCGAAGAATAACAAAATAGAAAAAATTCTTCTATTCGGTTCACGCGCAAGAGGGGATTACCGTCGTTCTTCTGATATTGATTTAGCTGTTTTTACAAAAGAAATATCTCGTACACAGCAAAACTTAATAGAACATGCTATAAATGGAATGTCCACCCCTTTGAAAATTGATGTTATTTTTATGAATCGTCTGAAGAAAGAGAAACTGATTTTCAATATTAAAAAAGAAGGTGTGATTATCTATGAACAAGGAAAGGCTTTATGAGAAGCTTAATGACTATAAACGTGCAACTTCAAGACTTAAGGAAGCAACAGAAATTCAACTAGAGACTGATATTATTTATGATGGAGTTATCCAGCGATTTGAGTTCACTTTTGAGTTAAGTTGGAAACTTATGAAAATGTTTTTAGAATATACAGGGATCACTGAAATTAAAAGTCCTAGGTCAACCATTAAGGAAGCATTTACTTATGGTTTAATTGAGGACGGAGAAAAGTGGATTGATATGATGGTAGATCGAAATAAAACCTCTCATCTTTATGATGAAGAAGAAGCTAAATTGATTTACGAGAAAATTAAGAGTAGTTATAGCCATCTTTTATCCAACCTGTATGATATATTGGAAAAAGAAATTACAAAGATAAGGTAAACAGTCGTTTTCGTAATGAAATATTCAAATAGACTGTGATGTCGCCGGTTGGTTCCTTTTTCTTTGGAACGATCTAAGCTTCGATCTCGAATGCTCTTTTCTGAAATAATCACCTTTTTCCACTATATTACAAACACGTGGAAATTTCCGTATAATATTATCTAAGATGATGAGTAAGCTATGGCATCATAAGATGTGTGGTTAGTGGCCAAAGAATTAGAAGAAGGAATTAATCAAATAAGAAGAGTTGTTTCTGATTTTTTTAACAAAAACAGTTTAAACAGTGATGATGACTGTTTAGAAGTAGTTATTCATTAGGCGATCTAGTCTACTACCAAGACATAGTTATACGATTTAAGGAGTTAAATAATTTACTTTTACATCACAAAATTGTATTCTATATATTATTACAAAGTAATTCTAAAATTGGAGTGTATTAAAATGAATAAAACAGAACTAGTGAAAGCTGTATCATCACAAGCCGAACTGTCACAGAAGGACGCTGCAAATGTAGTTGATGCGGTATTTGATACGATCTCTAACACACTTGCTAAAGAAGAAAAAATCCAATTAATAGGATTTGGTACATTTGAAATACGTGAACGTTCAGCTCGAAAAGGACGAAACCCACAAACAGGTGAAGAAATAGAGATTGCTGCTTCTAAGGTCCCTGCTTTTAAACCTGGTAAGGAATTTAAAGAGGCCGTTAAATAACAATATATATTAAATGGTATAAAACACTTCAAGTTTGGAGTGTTTTTATTTCAATGAAATTAATGTTCATTTTTTTGAACAGACTGAGCCCATAACCCAAATAGGGGTAATACCAGCGTCCATACAAGCACGGGTAGTACCAGTGAAGCTGTCACCATCTCCAATAAGAAAACGTCAAAATTACAATAATTGATTGCGGAAAGTTGAAGGGTTCATAAGAGTTGAAAAAATTGATCTTTACCAATGCCCTAGAAGCAATGCCTCGACAATGAAACAATAATATGTAAAATAAACTAGCTTTCCATTTTTCATTATCCCCATAAACCAAGCTCCCTAATGATAGGAAATGGTCTTATGTATTATTTTGACTTCGTTGGCTATGCAGCAGTTTTTATTGGGAGTACAGGATTATTGCTGCTTTTAATTGAAGATGTAAGGGCTTATAATAATGCGAGATTAAAAAAGGAATGAAAAACAGCGAAAATATTAGGATGTACCAATCTATCATTAGGGATTTTGAACATTTTAGCAAATTTGATTTACAGCAATGGTTTTATTGAGTAGGATACTAAACTCATTGTTTCCGCACTTAAAAAAAATGAGAGAGTTGCCTCTTCATTTTTGTCGTCTCTAGGGAAAGAGAGCATTGTTTAATCGTTAAAAAATACCTAGACATAAAAAACACCATTCTTTCAAGCATTTTACTGAAAGAATAGCGTTTTCATTGAATTTATTAAAAAATAGAGTTAAAAAAGCTTGATTTTCCATTTCAAGGACTCACATTTTTACTATGACCAAGATTAACTAAGTATTGAAAACCATAAAGAAGTGATGCCCTTAAAAAATCAATTATTAAATATTGGGTTTTGTTTATTTTTTTCAAATTAAATATTTTATATTGTTTAACCAATTTGAGACCACCCAAATAGATAAAGAAAATATGAAGAATTATATTTAAAATAAAATATTGTAGTGTTTTACCATAATTCATTTTTAACATCCAAAGACTTGTGATAAGGTATGGACCGAAATTAAAAAAGTCCATACTATCCAAAGGTGGTATTCCTTTATAAAATTGCCACCATTTTTTCTTTTCACCGTATAAATCTATTGCTTTTGTAAATGTACTCATAAAAATTGCTGCTGGTAGATATTTTTGAAATGATTTCCTTCCTAATAATGGTACTGTAAGCCATGGTAAAATTAGCAGCATTATGTAAAATACCTTAGAGTTTTTCACTTTAACCCCTCCAGAGTTTTTAGGATGTTACCTCCATAAAAAAGGTTGCAGTTGCAAATTGTTCTAAAAAACATTATTTGCAACTGCAACCTTTTTTATTATTTTTTTCTAATCTATTTTTTTAATAAGAGTATTCATTGCATTATAAACCCAATTAACATAGTCTTCGCTAATCATTTCTGTACATAGATATAATCCTATCTGTATAAACTTGCTAAAATCACCGTTATTAAATTTCTGCATAGCCTTTTCTATTGCACATGGCAAATCTGGATTTAATTGCATCTGAAAGGCAAGTGCATACACACTGTCTATTACTTTCCACCCATCTTGAGTTAAACTAACTAATCTTATTCGATTGTCTTCTTTACTTTTATTTGTATCCACTAAATCTAGCTTACGTAAATTAGCCACTATCCTATGGGTAGTAGATATGTCCCACAATCCGATTTTGGAAAGACTCGTTATTGTTATTTCTTTTTCAAATTGTAGTATCCAAAGAATTCTAAGTCCTGGATAAGTAATACCAAGCTGATTAGCTATAATCCGTAAGTTTTCTTCAATCCCAAATTGAAGACCACGTACCATGTTTACAATGATATGAATGTTTTTAAACTTTTCAATATTGTTGTTCATGCTTTATAACTCCTTAGTTTATGACTCTGTACTCATTATATCCAATTCAAAATAATTGTTATGGCAGTATTCGTAACGCAAAAATGTGCTTATTGTATTAACGGGACAGTAGTGCTGTTAAATAAAGAGATTTTTAATCGAGAGAGGAGGGGGTGATTCCCCCCCAACCTCTCACACCATCGTACATTATTTATAAGGATTTAAATGCCTGCTGACTTCTTCATAGGGACATCACTAGGATCAGTTTAAACAATGTAATGTTTAATTTTGTAAAAGATAGTTTAGTCATTGTATCTATTTTTTTGGTTTAATATACCTAAATAAGCTAATTCTTCTTTATTTTTTTGGTGTTAATAAAAGCAATTAGGGTTTCTGAAGTGGACGATATTAATTCGAATGAATCGGGCATTATTTCCTACTCCTAATAGGTAAACGAAGACAACATGATTCCACAAGTGAGGGCCATCGGCTTGTTAACGGGGTTAAGTCCCGAAATCTGGGCGTTCTTCCCCAGATCCCTTTATAAAAGAATATATAAAATACATATGTTCAATCAGAGATATTCAGCTAACCTAATACTCGAACGGGATTGTAGTTGAAGAAGGGGGTGCTTTTGTTGGGTTTGTTGAGAATTTTGATTTTTGATGATGCAATAAATAAAAAGAGGAGGTGTTGGTGATGAATCATGAGCAGGAAAATCGATGGGATAGTGTGCAAATCCTTTCTAATATTGACAAAGAAAAGGCAGCGACGGTGTTTAAGACAGCTATCGAAAAATCATTTCATCATTTAAATCTTCCATCGGCATTTTTGTCCAGAATGCGATTGTCTGCTCCTACTATGGATCAGATATCGGACCTTCGTCAGTTGGAAAGAAAGATCCAAGAGGCATTTGACGAGGAAAAAGAAACAACCTTTGAATTGATTGTGGATTATATCGACAAAATCAGTACTTTAAGTAAAGAGGATGCTGAAACACACGGAAAAAATTGTATGCATCCATGCTTGCTCAAAAAAGGAAACCCACTAAAAAGTTTTATGTAACCACCAGAAGGGGAGTTTACACACTTTATTTAGCAACAGAGTTTGCAGAAGAAAAGAAGACCTACTACAGCACCACGGAAGCAACGGAAAAATTAGGATTAAGTGACCAAACAATACGTCGAATGTGTGATAAGGGTAAGTTTAAAGGTGCCTATAAAACAGAAGGTGGACATTGGAGAATCCCTGAGAACACCTTTATAACCAGTCCGAGCAAGACAAAAAAGCCAAAGAAGTCTTCCGGTGGATTGATGCAAAAAACCAAGAGGCGGGGGAAGTCGATGCATTTGATTTATGATGCTCCTCGACCCCCAAAAGTTTTTATTGATACCGCGGTTCTATGCGGTGCGATTCGGGTAGATGGTGTAAATCGGAAAATCCTCCAGGCTTCCCGACTCTCCGATTTGTTTGAGCCGGTGTTCTCGAAAGTCTGTCTGTTTTGAGTTTGTTCGAACCGCCACCAACGGACTTGGCAAAGGCGATAATACGATGAAAATGACATCTGAGAATTTTTGGATATTTTTTTAAATCCAATTTTTGAGTATTATATGCACCTACCAGTCAACCGCCTTGTAGGACGGTACAGTGTGGAGGAGACCATTATACGGGAAAACTGGCCAATTGGTAACGTGCTGGTGGAGTTAAGCGGATGTGACCACGAAACAGCCAAAAGAATTGCCAGTTCACAGGAAATGTCCTCACCCCTGCACCGCTTTGAGCAGGATGATTTTCATGTATGGGTTACTGCCATTGAGCAGCATTGTGACTACATACTAACCACCAATCACCGGCGTTTTCCGTTTTCCATCTGAAATCGGAGCCATAAGGCGGATTCATCCGAGTATTCTTAAGACCACCTAACCAATCCATAAATACAGATTTCTTTAGGTAGGGGATTCCTCTGCCTTTTTGTTATAAATAAGATTTATTTTTTTATAACAGAATGTGAATTTGTTTTAAAAATTGGTGAATTGATACAGATTCAATTTCAGGCCTTCTCAACATAATAACTTTCAAGTTCTTCTATTTAACTTAAACTAATTCTAATCTTTATTTAGCACAAATACCCTTAGGGAATGCAGAACAATTGACTGTTATCTCTGTTTATCAAAATAGGTCTTCGCCTATGTCTAGATACATTTCTTTCCGTATTAAGAGATAATAAGAGTTACGCAAAATGTTATGGGCTTACTATTCCTGCTCGTTTCTTACCTTTTTGGATAGTGATACTTGTTCCATCACTTGTTTTAACAGTTATAAGGATCCGCGATACAGGTAGAATTGGCTGGATGATGACTTTCAATAAGATCAGTCTTCCACAATCGGGCCATATTTTGGAATAAAGCGATTCAGGGGGGAGTAATAAGGTTTACCTTATTGATAAAAAATAGACTGATCGCTAAGAATTGATCAGTCTATGATTTTATTTTCACTCATTATCAAGTAAGGTTTGCGAGGATCTTTATATTTTTTTGGATATTTATACTTGTATTTTCTTCTTACTAGCATGTCTTACAATTGATTCAACAAACAGCTGACAGCGATAAACATCTTGTTTTTGTGGCATTAGCTCGACTTTCAAAGTAGCAGCCAAGCTGGTGTGAACGTAAAGCATATCCCGAAACAAATCGACAGCTCCACAATAGTTTGGGTAAAAACTATCTCCTGTTCCGAAAACTGCTGTAAACATATCTTTTCTATTAAGCGATTCAAACGCATGGTATAGTCGCCACATTTCCTTTGGGATCTCCCCAATTCCCCACGTGTACGTACCTATTAAGATTGTATCATATTGAAGCAAATAAGATTCCTGAAACTCTTCGATCCGGTACATATCTGTGTCCAATGATTTTATCAGGGAAATGCGATAAATTTCCTCAGCTAATTCTTTTGTATTTCCTGTTACTGAGGTATAAACAATGGCAAGCTTCATTACAATTCATCAAACCCATTAGACTGTGAGACCTTTGAGTACGTTCTTGACTTTTGTTCAAAGAAATCTGACTTTGTCGTATTCATCATTTCATCACTAAAAACTTGAATCCAAGGCATTGGGTTTCTTCTTTCCTCATAAAGATTGTTTAAACCAAGCTGTCTTAATCGCTTGTTTGCAAGATATTCGACATACCCTTCGAATTCTTGTAGATCAATCCCTGTAATATCAGCCAAAATGTAATGTGCCCATTCTTTTTCAAGTTCGACTGCCTCGTTAATCGTTTCATACACATATTCAATATTTTCTTCCGTATTTAGTTCAGGGTTTTCGGTTAAAAGAATACGAATAAATTGAGAAATAAAGTAGGCATGCTGCATTTCATCCCGTTGAATATAACTGATCATGGTACTGGTTTTTAACATTTTTTGCTGTCGGGCTAAGTGATAGAAAAAAGCAAATCCGGCATAAAAATAAATGCCTTCTAGATTAATAGAATTCACACTTAACTTAAATAAGGATAGTGGCGTTGGGTTCTGTCTAAAATCCTCATAAGCATTTAAGATAAGCTGATTTCGCTTCCTTACGATAGGGTCACTTTTGGCTTGGTTAAACCTTTGATTTTGTTCATCAATAGGGATGAGCGAGCTAAGTATATAAGAATACGATTCATTATGAACGGCTTCTTGCTGGGAAATGACCGCAAAGATCGCTTTAAAACTGGAGTCTGTCACATAATCCATGACTTGACTCATTGTCGGTGTTTGTAAGCTGTCCAGCGAAGCAAGCTGTGTATTGATGCGCAAAAAAACATCTTTTTCCTGGTGGCTAAGCGACTCCCATTGTTTAATATCATCCTGCATATTAATTTCTTGTGCTTTCCAAAAGTTAGCTAGCAGCGTTTGATACAAATCGTACATCTGAGGATAGGCAATATCGTTCCAATTGAGAAGACCTGAAGACCTTCCATTAATAATCCCAGTTGATTTATTTGGATATTCAGGATTTAATAGTTTTATTTTCGTTAATGGTGTATGAATCATTTTGTGATGCTCCTCTTATCGTATATTGACTAACTATGGCATGCTTCACATTCTTCAATCTCACTTTGAGATGTGCTCCTAACGTAATAGGTCGTTTTCAAGCCTTGACTCCATGCATCTATATGAAGATTTAGTAAGTCTTTTGCTTTAATATCATGACGAACATAAAGGTTAAAGCTAATTGACTGATCAATGTGGCGTTGGCGTGCTGCATTTTGCCGAATGCTCCAGCTCTGGTCTAGTTGATTTCTAGTTCGGCGATAATAGTTATAAGTGTTATGATCCAAATCAGGCGCGGTTACCTTAAACTTAAAGTTTTTCTTTTCCTCCGCGTACTCTACTGCATACAAAGGATCAATCCCATCCGTTGAACCGCCAATTTTTGCTGTAGATGAATTTGGGGCAATAGCCATCATCCATCCATTTCGAACACCATATTGGGA
>NZ_JBXAFB010000007.1:241367-258507 GCF_058792595.1 Cytobacillus sp. MT66 | reverse complement strand
TCGATAAAAAATAAAGAAGCTTGCCCCCAGAAGTCACTAAAAATAAGCCTTTTGGTTGGTTTATTATTATTTACTTCAACTAATCCTTGATAGTCCCGCCAAATATGATCCATTAGTGTTCTAATTTGTATTCTTGTTAAAGCCCGTTTTTGAACTTCACTTCTTCGAGCGCGGGTTAGTGTCATAAGTTTACGATAAAAGCCTTCAGGAAGCTTATTTTCCATTCCTTTATTTTTAATAAGTGCATGTGCAATTGCATAAAGATCTAGATCATCTGTCTTACTCCAATTTAATGCACTAGCTCGTTCTTCATATGTGGTGGCCGGATTTATTATTGTAACTCCGTACCCTCTATTACCTAACTGAGTAACGATATCCTGGTAATAATGTGCTGTTGATTCTACACCAATAAAGATTCGCTCAGCCTCAATCTCATTCTGGGCCTGTTCAATCTTGGAACAGAGGAGTTCAAGCCCATCTTTATTAATACCAAAGAAAAACGGCTTTTCAAGAACATCTCCAAAATAATTACATAATAAGGCCTTTTGGTAAAACTTTGCTGCGTCGATTGCTACAATTAATACTCTTTCTAAATTAATACCTCGTAACTGAGAACTAAATTGACTACCTTTCTTTCCTTGTATATTATTAAGTTGGTTATTATATTTTTTTAACCCCATATCACTTCATCCTCCATTTTGGAAAGTAAGATTGAGGTTCCCTGTCAGGTATCTCTATTTTACAACATGAAGTGTCTGGGGTCTTTTTTTGTTTCCGGAAGGAGAAGATTATTCGACATTATTATCTATTACACCAGGCACCAAACCTCCAGTATTTCTCTCCATAGAGCTTTTCTACACCCCATATTTTTCTAATAAACTATGACAAGGCTCAGAGCGTGCTACGCACTAGACCCTAATTGTTTTCATCCCCAAATTTCTGGATGGTGCCTTGCACCGAGAACCTTGTAATAAAGCTGTTAACGAATTAATACAGCACTGTTTCTTATCCGTAACCTTAACCTTGTATAATATATAAAGAAACGTGGATCATTCCCCAGGAGTAGTAACATCGCTAAAAAATGCAGAAATGTGGGTTTAATAAAGGGATTTGCCGATTACAGTTTATATAAAGACAAAAGAAAAGCCCCGCAGAGATCTCTCTCCACAGAGCTTTCCTTCAACCCCTATTCATCTACTAAACTTTCGACAAATTTCGGGGAGTGACAGGCACCTTTATTAATTAACAAAAAAAGCCCCATAGAGATGTCTCTCTACAGAGCTTTCTTTTTGCCCCTATTTATCTACTATACTTTCGATAAATTTCAGGGAATGGCAGTGGAACTAATTAAACTTCTTCTGGTAAAGTAAGGTCTGAATCATCAGTATCATCAGCATCAAGATCAACTGTTAATTTTAAACCATCTTGGTTAGTCACACCAGAAATATTGAATAGTTTAGCTTCTGCCCAGTCAAATTTATCGTTAGACTTAATTGGAGTACCAAGTTTAACTGATACTTCATTAGATTCATCATTTAGAAGTTCAGTCTTATTTTTACCGATTTGGAATTCTAACTCATCGCCTTCATCATCAACAAATGTGATTATGGAGTTAGAAGAGAAGTCTGCTTCATCTTTATATCCATCGATATTAGTGAATGTAAATAGGACTGTTCCTCCAACCTTAAGGTCACCAGAAATTGCACTAACGCCAAATGGACCTTCATAAATCTCAATAGTCTTTGTTCCACCCATTACTGGTTCATCGGAGTCTTTATCATTGTATTGGCCAACAACAAGAGTGTTTAACGCTTTTTCATTTAAGTACACACGGACTTCCCATTTGCCATTTTCAACTTTAGCAACAGCTTCTTGCTCTTTTTCTTGGTATTCATATTGAACTTTAACATATTTTCCAGATTCGCCAGTTCCCTTTAGATCAATATATGCTTGGTTTGTCTTAGGGTCAACACGAACTTCATCCTTAGATGGGTTTGTAACAGAAAGTACTTTAATATCAACTGCTTTTACGATATTGAAATAGCTT
Organism: Cytobacillus sp. MT66; assembly: GCF_058792595.1. Lineage (NCBI taxonomy): Bacteria > Bacillati > Bacillota > Bacilli > Caryophanales > Bacillaceae > Cytobacillus > Cytobacillus sp. MT66. Next base: position 256,460 of record NZ_JBXAFB010000007.1, on the reverse strand, counting down.
CCTTTGTCAGTATCATATTCTACTGTGATTTCAGCATGTGCTGTTAGAGCTTTCTTAAACTCATCATATGATACAGCCTTACCTTCAACTACAAAGGTATCATTCTTTGTGAAGTTATATTTAGTTTCTTTATCATCGAATTCTGCAGTGAAGTAATCCTTATCACTGTTAACATACTCCACTTCGGTAGCTGTAGTTAAGTTGTCTCCTGTTTCAGCTCCAACTAACACGATTGTTTTACCACTTGTAGTTAATGTTTTTCCAGTTGAAGCATTTGCAATTTTAACTTTAACTTCTCCACCATTAGCGGTACCTTTAACAACAACTGTTACAATTCCATCTTTTGAAGCTTTTGCATCGAATTCATCTGTGCTATCAGTATCACCATCAGGAGCAGCTCCATTAATACTTGTGATATCTACAACGCCAGCTGCTGTTAAATTAACTTTCACATCGCCACTGTATGGCTTTCCATCGCTATCCTTTAATTTAAAAGTATATGTTCTAAATTGACCATTTTCAATTCTAGCAGTCTCATCGGCACTAGCGATTGGATTGTTTGAATCACTCTTTGGTGCTACGTAAGTTTTTGTAGCTTCACCTTTATAATATAAAGTATATGACTCGCCAGCCTTTTCACCGCTAACAGTTAAAGTAACTGTTTTCTTGTCATCACTTAGTAAAGTAGAAGAAGTTTCTAGTCCATTACTGAAAGTGAAATGAGTTACTGGTGCAACATCAAGAGCCTTAGTGAAAGTTACTTCAAGAGTCGTTGAATTAATACGATTAATTGATTTTACAGTTAATGGCATAGATTCAACAACATCTTCTAAGTTTTTCTTTAACTCAGATTTAAAGTTGTTAGCGTCAGCTAAATATTTTTCAGCTTCAGCAACATATGCAGCTGCTTTATCGTAATCTTTAGCTTTGATAAGCTCAGAAGCTTTGTCTAGAGCCATTTTTACAGTTACATCATGTTTTAGATCAGCAACAGCTTTTTCAAGAGCTGGCTTAACTGCGTTGCGGATTCCGTCACGAGTTGATTGACCATATACGCGGTCTAATAATTTAGCTTGCTTACGATATTCAGCAGTTGCTTTATGGTAAGCTGCTTCTACTTTATCAAGATCTTCAGAATTAACAGCAGATTTTAAACCAGCAGTTAAATCTTGGATCTTTTCGCTTGAAGTGATGGCGTCAATGTAAGCTTGAGCGCGTTTCACTTGGATTTGTGGTTCAACTAATTTAGCTTGGTATTTAACTTGTTCTGAAGTGCTTAGACCTTTAATTGCTTTTTCAACACCAGCAATTGCAGCCTTAGCAGCATTGTATGCGTCATATGGACGAGTTGTGAAATCAGCAGAACCCTCTACTGAAATAGCCCATTTTAGGACAGTACCTGCATTTTGTGCATCTAGTGCTAATTGATCAACATTTACTGCTGCATCAGCTTGTTGAGCTGGTGCTGCTGCTGCGAATGCTGAAGCTGCTACTGCTGCAGAAGCAGCGATTTTGATAGCTTTCTTCTTCATAAACTTGTATTCTCCCTTCATACTATGTAGTGCATTTATTTTTAGCAATGAATAAACCAATGGTTATGTTTGCCTCTATATCCACTGCTTACCTAACTAGTAAAAAAGTATACCAAACTATTTTTTTAAATGCAATAGTTTACCAATATATATTTTTACTAGCAAACAGTGCAAAGTTTACCAACTGGCTTATACTTCATATCATAATATAAAGCTCGCTAAATTTCTACACGAAATATCATTTTTTTATATATTTTGTAATATATTTACTGCTACTTAAGAAATGCACACCCTTCTAATCTATTCACCATTTTATAAAAGATGACAGCTTTTTAAAACTTTTTTACTTCCATTGAAAGCAGGCTTTTATCCTAAGGATGTTGCTGATTTTCCCAATTCGGGACAAAAACCAAAATAATTTTCCTATAACGGTAAATTTTTCATGTATTTTTCCGATTTATTTGGTACACTATGGGTAAGAAGGTTTTCTCCCAATTGATTGCTTTCTTTAACTTGTATTAGTACGAACGTACTAACCTTCGCTTCAGGATCGGGAAAAGTCGCCAGAGATGGCGACTTTTCCCTATTTTTTATAGAGTAATGTCGAAATTCGTTGTATATTATGACTAAAGGATTATTTTGTCGAAGGTGGTCATATCATGAAAAAATTCATCGGGACTCTGGGAATGGTTCTTATTCTTCTCCTATCTATAGTAGTCCCCTTCTTTAATCAGCAGGCCAAAGCGTCCAGCTACCCGCAAATTATTAAAATGAGCCCTGATTCCCGTGATCAGTTTGTTCCTGTTGATACGGATATACAAATTCAGTTTAACAGTCCGATTCGTAGCATAAACTCACAAAATATTAATCTGCAAGTCAAAAGCAATAGCGGTTATTTCTATAATGTCCCGATAAAAAGTTTACGCAAAGATGGGGATACGCTTCGGATTATCCCTGATGGGAATTTCCAATTTAACAAAGAATACCGTGTTGAGTTTAACGGTCCAGCAGCAGAGCTGCAAAATGGGACCTTTAATACGTATTTTTCCTACAGCTTTCAAACGAATTACATAGACTTTTATGAACTGATGGTTGTCAATGAAAGACGTCTTACGAATATGCTTAATAGCTATGCACCAAGACAAATTAAAGTGTTTCCTCCTGAAAGATATATTAATGAACTGACTGTCATGCATAAGAAGCCTGGTGCCCTTGCAGATGATCAAACTGCTTTTAGTGGGGTCACAAATATTGATATTGTGACAAAGGACTATGATGTTAAATATGTTCATGTGGATCTTATGAAGCACGGAAAGATTCTGCAAAAAGGATTTGCAAGCAAGGTAACAGAGCAGACAAAGAATACAAAAAAGAATTCGTTTATATTCGATATTGGATTTACAAAAGTGCCCGATTTCTTTGATGTACGTGTAACCGTTCAAAATGCAAACCAAGAAACGATTGATACCAAAGTGATTAAATTTGCCGCTGAGGAAGGTAAAGTCCTTAACTCTTTTAAAGAAACCTATAAATATGTAACTGCCGGGAATGTCTATTCGCTCCATGACCTGCTTTCTGATGAAAAGCTTTTTACTAGCTTGCTAGCTGAGAGCCAGATGCAGGATATTAAAGTACAGGTTGTGGATCGTTAAGATGGGAAGAAGGTATACTTTAATACTGCTATTCTCTTTATTGATTTCCTTCCCTGGTATGCTTCAGGGTCAAGCATCGGTAGAAAAGGTTATCATGGAACAGCGTGAGATTCATGACCCAATGAAAACTTGGTCCATCTCATTTACACAGCCAGTACAAATCGGGACAGTAAAAAAGCAAAACTTCTATATTATTGATGAAAAACAAACACAAATAAACACGAAGCTTCGTTTAACGGATAACGGGAAGAAGGTAACGATTACCCCTGAACAAGCATATAAAGAAGGCATCACCTATTATCTTTACATTAAAGGGAATGTGAAATCAAAGTCGGATGCTTTTTTAAATGAACACACGGTATTACCCTTTAAGTTACTGACAAACACAAGTACTGAGCAAACTAATAACACAGCATCCGGCAGTAAATCTTCGTCATCAGCGTCCAAATCAAACAAAAAAGCTGTGCATTTGCTAAGCATTGGGACCAAGAAACACGCCCATTTTACAGAAATTAATGTAAAAACCAGTGATAACGTAACTGCTGTTAAGCTAGGCAGAGATGAATTCGAATATAAGGGCAATAGCCAATTCGTCCTTTATAAGCCTGGTCTTGAATCAGGAGACAGTCTCACCATCAAAGGATACGGTCTATCCAACAAGATACTTGAAACAAAGGAGATCGTGATTCCATAATGCTGAAAAAGTCCCTTATAAATACATCTATCTTTACACTCATTATTATCAATATTATCGTTTGGCCATATTTATTTTTAGAAATGGGCGATAAGCCAGGAAAGGCAAGCAGTGATCCTGAGATTGAGGAACCTGCAACCGAAACAAAGACCGAATCGGTTAAGAAAGACAACACTGATGCACCCAATAATCAAGAAGCAGATACAGCATCCGAAGTAGAAAAGAAAGAAATTTTTAAAATTCTAAAAATAGAGTGAAACCTTTATAGGGGTTCAAACGTCTAGTATATGGAGACTAGCAAGGGATAAATCCATGGCTAGGCTTACCTAACTAGGCGGTATGTCCGTCACTTTTGTCAGTGCCTATGAGGTACTGGCTTTTTTTATGCCTTCAAGTGTGCTTTAGCCTCACTAAAAACAGGGAGGCTAGAACCCCGCCGCTATTAGCTACTATATATAAAAAAGGAACCTGACATACGCCAGATCCCCCTACTTTTAATCTATTTAACTGTCACTTCCAAATAAATACCTGTTTGCATCTTTTTCGTGCTTTGGCTTGTCCATTTTGGATGAATGACGAGCATATATTTACCCTTGGACTGAAGTTTGTTCTTTGGTACGACTGTCATTTTATACTCATCGGCCACTTTTACCTCAACAGGCACTTCGTTGCCGCCTAATTGGATCAGCTGTACATCGTCTGGCTTCAAGTCAGACCAATTCATTTTCATATTCATTTCGACTGTGAATATTTTGTCTGTTGGCACATCCTTTAATGCTGGCATCTTTTGATAGCCTTTGAATTCAGCAATCAGCTGGTCGCGATGAGAAGTAGTTAATTCTTCTCCTTCAGGTGTTTCAACATTCGGGGTGACTCCTAGCTTATGAACTGGCATGCCCTTTGGCGAAAAGAAATGCGCTGTTGTTAATTTTAATAGACTGTTGTCACTTAATGGGAACAATGTCTGCATCGAGCCCTTTCCAAAAGAGTTTTGTCCGTATAGAGTAGCCCCCTTTTGCTCTTTGACAGAAGCTGAAACCATTTCTGATGCACTGGCACTATAGCCATTGATCAAGATATGAGTTGGCTCTGTGAAATGCACCTTTTGTGGGATCGCTTTATAAACCTCCGGCTGTTTAGTCTTGTCTCTTAGCTGAAATGCGTATTCCGTTTTAGGGAATAGTCCGGCAATCTCTTGTGCTGCTGACACATACCCGCCGCCATTATTGCGAAGATCAAAAATCCAGCCCCTTGCCCCTTGCAGCTTTTGAATCGCATTGATAATTTCTTTGCTGGAATCCAGGGCAAAACTGTTTAAGCGGACATAGCCTATGTCGCCGCCAAGCATTTTGTATTCCACATTCGGCAGCTTAATAAGCTCCCGTTTAATTGTTTTTGTCATTGTTTGATTACTATCCGCTGATATGTAGGTTAAGGTAACCGTTGTATCTTTTTCACCGCTAATGACCGATACGGCCGTTTGCGTGGACTGGCCGACAAGACTTGTGCCATTGGCGCTAACAATGATATCTCCCGCTTTTAATCCAGCGCGGTCTGCCGGACCATCCTGAATGACAGAGATAATTTTTATCCCCTTTACATCTTCATCAAGCACAATCCCGACGCCAACCAGCTGCTGGTCAATTGAATTGGAGAACTGCGCGAATTCTTCAGGAGACATATAGACAGAATATGGATCCAGCTGCTCCGTAATCTCTTTTGCCGTAGGTTTAGCCAAAACTGAATCTGGCACATCCTCAACGTAGTAATTTTTCACTAGATCCCGAATCTCATCCATCGGTTCTGCTGCCGACACAGCCGGCACATTTGATAGAAATGCCAGAACGACTAATAGACTAATAATTTTTTTTAGATGATGCAATGGTGTAAGCCCCCTCTGTATAAACCGCCCAATGAAGGACAATCCTAATATGACTATTTTAGTATATTTTAAGGAAAGGAAGTAGAATTTTTCTGGTTCTTTCGTTCTTATTTTTCAAAACAACGCAAAAAAGCACAATCACTTTTTTGAATGACCGTGCTTTTGCATAGATTTTACTATTTAAGCTGTTGAACCTTGTTAATAAACTCCTCTTTACTATCGATAATGCCATTACCATCCGTGTCCTTTTTTGTCGGATCCAATTCCTTCGGGGCATATTCCATATCTGTTAATGCATCCGTTAGCTGCTGGCCGCTTAGGTGAATGTAATGAAAGTACTGTGTTTTTGATAAGTCGTGATAAACAATTTCATAAAGGTCTGTCAATCCGTCCCCATCTGTATCTGAAGATGAAGGGTCGGTTTTAAATTTTGTGACTTCAAGAAAGTCGCTAATACCATCGTCATCCATATCCCTTGCCCTTGATACATCAATCTCTTCTTCTTTGTCGTCTGAATGATTTTTTCGTACAGCTTCAAGAATAAATTTTAATTCAATTTTGCTTAGCATTAAGGCATCTACATTCCCATTCTCTAATTGGCTTAGGATTGCTTCGTTTGAAATATCCAATGTTCCCCATTGATAGGTTTTCGAGAAACTCTGCATCTGATTAACATCTTCTTGATTTAATACATAATCTTTTTCAATCTTATCGACTTCCTTATCATTGATAAAGATTTTTTGAATGACCTTAATGATTGTACCAATTTCACCTTTTGTAATTGCAATAAAGTTATGAGCGGCTGCTTTTATGGAAAAGGATTTTCCGCTCTTATCGGCTAACTGTATATTTCCCTTTGCCTCCACAGATTGGGTTTGTTCCATTGTTCCTGTCCCAGCTGTACTGGCATTCTGATCCTGCTGAACTTTTACATCTGCTTCCTGTTTTAACTGTTCGCTATCAGGTTTTATCTCGCCTTCTTGGGTTGTTTTTATATCGGCCGTTTGGGACTGATTAGCTTCACTCGTCTTTCCTTCATTAAGTGACATTGTTTGATCTTGATCTGTTTTAATTTCCGTTTGCTGGTTTTGGTTTTTCAGGCTGTCAGGTGTGGCAACCTGCTGCGATTGATTAGATTCAAGGTTAATGTCCTGATTTTGATCTGAATTTACGCTATCTGTAACAGGTATGTCCTTTTCCTGGTGAGCCTTTACTTCATCAGTTTGGGTTTGTTTTGCCCCCTCCTCATCCTGTTCCTCGTCAGCCTGCACGCTTTCATTCGTATCAGCATTCTGTTCTTGGCCAACTGTTAAGTCCGATTTCTGATTTTGCGGGTTCGCAGAAATTTCCTCCGCAAAGACCGACGCTCCTCCAAAAATAAATAGTTGAATTGCAACAATTGACGTTATTAATCTTCTTAACAACCTATCTCTCCCCTTCTGTTATTTAAAAGGAATCGTTCATTCCCTTTAAAGAACAATTTAAGTAAAAAAATATTCAACTATATATTTTATGCTTGTTTACATTATGGAATAACCGTTAGGAGATTAAACATTCAAATTACTGTAATTTTCTAATTAGTGGGTATTTTTTTGTCGAAAACATTTATGTTCGTTATTAGGGATAATTCGTTCTTTGTACAAGCGATCCGGGAATATACTTTTTTCGTGTTACGATTTTATCATTTTTCAAATTGGAGGAATGTGGGTTGAAAAACATGGAAAACTTCAAGAATGTCAAAAATGTGCTTAACATGAAGAAAATTGTGGGGTCTGTTATTATCGCCGGGACGATGTTCGGCTCAACAACAGCGTTTGGAGCACAAAATAGCAGTGTTGTAGGAGATGAGGTTCAAAACAGCCAGGCTGTGTGGACATATGGATCAGACCAGAACCAGACTTTTAATGGAGCATTCAGTCAAAGACAGCGTGAAAATGGAATATTTAATTCACAAAATCAAGTAGCAGGTGACTGGACTGTTCAAAATCAGCTGGACAAATTTAGCTTATTTAATGATCAGGACCAAGAAGCCTATATAGGTACAAGTCAAAAGCAAAAAGCCAATGGCGCACTCATTGGCCAGATTCAGGCATCCGGAAGCCTTAACGGCCAAGATCAGGTAGCTAGGTTTGGGTTTGCTAACGATCAGTTCCAGGGTACTGCTAATCTTACTAGCCAAAAACAAAAAGGTACTGGTATCCTCATTGGTCAGGTGCAGGCAAGCGGGAATCTCAATTTTTCCGGACAATCAGCATCTGGAGTTAAAAATGACCAATATCAGGGAACCGTTAACTATTCTGAGCAAGAGCAAAAAGCCTTTGGTGGACTCATTGGCCAGGTGCAAGCAAATGGAAATGCTAATACATCTGATCAATCTACGTCTGGATATAAAAATGACCAAGCGCAAGATACTTACAATGGAACAGGTCAAAGCCAAAAGGCTGCTGGCGGCTTGATTGGACAGCTGCAAGGAGCTGGAAACATTAATAATCAAAGCCAAACTTCCGGCGGGGCATTCAATGATCAGGTATCAGTCATTAATAATGATACAGATCAAAGCCAAAAGGCTATTGGAATTGGAATTCTCCAAGGACAGGGTTCTATTAATAACTCTGGGCAAATTTCAGAAGCGGGCGGCATTGGCAACGATGTTGATCAATCTATTGATAATGATACCGATCAAGACCAGATCGCGATTGGTGGCGGGGTTATCCAAGGCCAAGGATCTGCTAACAATGTAGGTCAAGGCGGTGGAGCTTATGGAATCGGAAACGATGTTGGGCAAGATGCCGATAATGATACAGATCAAACTCAGGTAGGGGCCATTGGAGCCATCCAAACACAAGGATCTTCCAATACTACCGAACAATCTGGTGTTGCAGCAGGATTGGGTAATGGTGTCGATCAAGAGGCTGATAACGATACAGACCAGACTCAAATTGGCGGACTCGGCGCAGATCAGAGTCAAGGGGCCACGAATGCATCAGGTCAAGGGGCCGAAGCTGATGGTGCCTTTAATGATGTTGATCAGTATTCTGATAACGACATTGATCAAATTCAAGCTGGCGGGGCTGGTGTATCTCAAGACCAAGATGCACTTAATGTTTCAGAGCAAGTAGCCATCGTCGATGGTTTAGGAAATGATATTGACCAAGATAATACTACCGATACAACTCAAGTCCAGGTTGGGGGATTAGGAGCAGATCAAAGTCAATCCTCTGCAAACGGTACAGCCCAAGGTGCTGCTGCTGATGGTATTGGAAACGATACAGATCAGGCTGTTGCAAATGATTCTGTGCAGGTACAAATAGGTGGGCTAGGTGATGAACAAGATCAATCTGCTTCCAATGAGTCAGGCCAGGTAGCTGTTGCAGATGGAGATTGCAACGAACAGGATCAGTCTATTGAAAACGATACAACACAGGTTCAAGTGGGGGGACTTGGTGCAGATCAAAGCCAATCTTCTTCCAATTCAGCGGACCAAACAGCAGTGGCTATTGGTGATGGAAATAGCCAAGACCAAAGTGTAAGCAATGATGTTACACAGGTTCAGGTTGGTTCCGGCGGTGCTAGCCAAACTCAGAGTACATCTGGCAGCACTTCTCAATCATCCTTTGCCTTTGGCAGCAATATTAATCAAAGCCAATCTTCTGGAAGAACGGTAAACCAAAGTCAGTCTTCTAATTAATAATAATGACTACCGGGCTCCATCTAGTTTTCTAGCTGGATGGGGCTTTATTTTAAAAAAAGTGTCCTGGGGTACATAATCAGCCATTTGCAGTAGCTTTTTAAAAATATGAGCCCCTACGATTTTACGATAAAAGGAGACAACATATGATCAAAAAGACCATCGGCAGTTTTGTAACGGCGTCTGCTCTTTGTATTAGTCTTGGCGGGATGAGCTCACAGGCAAGCACCCAAAACCAGTGGAGTGACTTCAATCTTGATCAAGAGCAGCATGTGGAAACAAGCAGCCCCGCTTCCATTCAAACGATTCAAAAAAGCTTGGATTCTACTCAGCAGATTCAAATTGGCCATTCGTCTGGAGTTACCCAAGGGCAGATGCTGTCCCTCACAGGCTATCAATTTCAGCAGGTAAAAACGTCAGGACCGGCCACTGTGTCCCAATCGGAGGATCGTGACATCGATATGGGTGACAGTCAATCAAATGGGCAAACCGACCAAGACCAAACAACCCAAATTGAAGATTCTAAGGGACAGGAAACAACCGTTTCGGGACCATCTACGATTACACAATCCCAGAGAAATACAGACGTCGTTTTCCATTTCCAAGCGTCGATTAAAAATGGGCCATCCCTACAGCATCAATTTGTCCATAATCATTCTTACCAGTTCCAAAACGTTTATCAGAACCCATTTCTCAAATAAACACAACCACATAAATGAAGGCAGCCGTTCAAATTGAATAGCTGCTTTTTGAGCATGGAAAAGCAGCTCAATACTAGATATATGCCGCCTTGGCCTTAATATTCCGGATTGATCAGATTATACCGGTTGTTTGCCTCCTATTGGGAATTTTACTTTTTACTTTGGGACTTTTTTAATTACCTGTTAAAGTTAAGTTCGATTTATTTTTGTGATAAATATATTCCTCATGAGTTTAAAGATGCCTCTCAACAGGAATAAACAGCCAGAAATGGCTGTTTTTAAATAACGTCTTTATCCTCTATCTGTTTAATTCCTAAACGCTGTTTTAATATATACTGTAAAAGCTGGGAAAAGTTCACCTTTTCTTTTTCCGCCGCATCATTTAGCCATTTCGGAATGGTTAATGTCTTTTTAATTGCCTTATTTTCCATTTCATCTCGTACAATGTCTGTCCACGCCTCAATAATAGCAATGCATCCACCGGCTGGCACTGAAAATTGATGTGGTGATGAAGGTGAAGGAATATTCTCGCCATCCTCTTCCATTCCATACAAAAATCCTTCAAGCGCATCCTTAGCCATTAACATCGCCTCAGAAAAATCACTTCCTTCTGTAATGCATCCTGGAAGATCCGGGAATGTTACGGTGTAGCCTTTGCTCCCATCTGGACCTGGGTCAAACACTGCAGGAAACAGATACTTTGCCACGAAAAAAACCTCCTTTTTGGGTTGAGCTATTTTAGCCCTGCCTGCTTTAATATTGAATTTAATGTTCCAGGCTTAATGTCTTTTCTTGGATGGGGCACTGTAACTGTACCAATTTAATTGGGTGTTTAAAATGATGATGGCTGCCGACAACCCTTGTTAAGAACCATCCGTCATTTTCAAGTATTTTAATAACTTCTTTAGAGGACTTCATTTTCCCATCCTTCCACACCTTATTATAATACGTGTTTATCATACGTACAATTAATAATTGGAAGAGATTTTCCAATCTCATTCATATTGTTTGAAAGGGAGCTAGCGAGTAGTGGTACTATCTCAAATTGATAAATTTCCATCTATCCCCTTAGCTATTTAAGAAGGTAGACCATATTCCCCCTCAAAATAATTTTTTGATCGAGTTCTAAGTCCATTAACAGGTCGATTAGTTCAGATTTTTCGAGCTTAAGCTGCTGGATGAGTTGTATTATTGTTTTTGGTGATTCGGATAGGGTTTGCAGGATTCGGCTATTAGATGAGGTTGTTTTTGAAGGCAGGCTTGTCTTAATTTTCCCATTAGCTGATATTAAGCTTTGGATTCCAAGATATGGCGGAATGCCCCGTGATAGAAGATAATTGGTCCCCGCTCCCTCTTGAACATCAATCTGGTTGGGGACGGCTAGTATTCTTCGGTTATTTTTCTTAGCAAAGTCAGCTGTCATCAGCGCCCCGCTCTTTTCCCCAGCTTCTACGATGACAAGCTCGGTTGACCATGCGCTGATAAGTGCATTTCTTGCCGGAAAAAACCTTGGGTTCGGTGGTGTACCAGGTGGGTATTGGGAGATAAATGCTCCACCGCTGTTAAGGATTTTTTTGTAGAGTTGTTCTTGTTCCTGCGGATAGCAAATATCAGGACCGTTGCCAAGAAAGCCGATGGTGTAGCCGTTATTTTTCACACAGGAAGCTTGGGCGTAGCTGTCGATTCCTTTAGCGAATCCACTGATAAGCGGGATATTTAAATCTACTAGTTCCTCTCCTATTTTTTCTGCTGTTCTTTTTCCGTAGGTGGTACATCTTCTCGCACCGACAACTCCGACGGTGGTTTCCAGTGGCTGGAGGTTTCCTTTATAGAAGAGCAGGATAGGAGATTCTTTGCACTTACTTGCAAAATGCGGATAATGTTTATCATCAAATGTCAGCATGTCCACGCCTGCTTTTCGTGTGGATTTCAACAATGCTTCAGCCTCTTTTAAGCTGCGGCTTGATCGGATGGATTGAATTGCTTTTTTAGATATGCGAGGAATGATTAAAAGCTCCTCTTCTGCAGCGTCATAGACTGCTTTTGGTGTTCGGAAATGGTTTAAAAGTTTCTTCTGCAAAACAGGGCCGACGTATTTTAAATGGCTAAGCCAGATCCAATAAATGATCATTGTTATCCTCCTAATATTGCTGCTTCTTTTAGCAATCGCAGATAAGTAAACTTTTTTTCGAATGAATGATGTATATGGATGTTATTGATTAGTGATTTTGGATAATGTAGGTGGTAGTGCAGGAAATTTTGCGCGGAGTTGATTTTCCCGTTAATAACTTTTATTTTGGCGTTGGTGTTGAAAGGCGACAATCGAATAAACACCTTTTTGAGGATTAGATTTGAAGGAAATTATATAAGGTTTGACCTTTACATAATATCTGTTCTGGTAATTTCTTGAAGGAAATAAACATCCTGTTTCAGTGATTGTTTTCTCTATTTCTAAAACAAGTCGTTCTTTATACTCAGCAGTTTCTTCTTCACTAAAATGTTCACTTTTAATTTCAGACAGTTTATTTAAGGCCGTTTCAGTCCATTCCACATTCATTAAATTTCACCGCGTCTAATTTTAGCGATTACTTCTTTTGTGGAAAGTGCCTTCCCTTGTTCAAGATCCTTGCTAGAATCCTCAACCATTTTCTTCATTCTCGGATCCTGTTCAAACTGTTCGATTTCTTCTTCACTTACTGAAGAATGACTCCCCTTCTTTTCTTCTAATAAATGAATCATTGACTCAAAATCATAATTTACACCCTTATACTCTATCATTGCCTTTTCATCCTTTCCCTTATATATCTTAACTACATTTCCGCCCTTAATCTCTAATTCAAACATGATTAACACCTCCTTTTTCTAATTATAATCCATTTATTCAGCTTTATCGCTAATTCCTGTATTGCCTTTATAACATAAACCATATAAGCCATTTTTATGCTAATAACCAAGTACTTAACCTCCTAGTACCGCTGCTTCCTTTTCAACATCACGGCTTAATAGACTCTTTTTCAAATGACGGACTTGTATTTTCCCCTCGCCCTCAAGGTCAGCAATGGTCTGTGCTATTTTAATAAATTTATCCAAGGATCTGCCGCTGTAACGGAAACGATGATAGGCCTGCTGCAGTAGATGTGTACAATCACTGTCGAGGGTGCAGAATTTTTTCATAAGCGATGGGGTGAGCTGGGCATTGCAGTGAACATCAGGGTAGTCTTTGTATCTCTCCCGCTGGGTGGCCCTTGCCTTTTCTACTTGGGCACGGATTTCCGCTGAGCTTGGGCCAGAATCCTCCTTATTGAAAAAGTCAGCCACCCCGACATACTTTTGAATATCCATTCGATCTAAAATCGGACCAGATAGCTTTTGACGATATTTCATAATTTCATATTCTGTGCATCGGCATTTCGGCTGGCCGTGGTATCCGCATGGGCAAGGGTTCATTGCACCGACCAGCATAAATTTAGCCGGATAGGTGTTGGACCCCCAAACTCTTGAAATCGTAACAGAGTGATCCTCAAGCGGCTGCCGCAATGAATCTAGCGTTTTTTTGCTAAACTCCGCTATTTCGTCTAAAAACAAAACACCATGGTGAGCAAGGGAGATTTCGCCAGGCATCGCGTAGGTGCCGCCTCCAATAAGGGAGTTTGTTGATGCGTTATGATGCGGGGCTCTGAAGGAGCGCTCAGTTATCAGGCTGCCTTTATCCTTGAGGAGGCCTGATACACTGTATATTTTCATCACTTCAAGCGATTCTTCTTCAGACATTTGCGGCAAGATGGTGGGAATGCGTTTGGCAATCATGGATTTCCCGCAGCCAGGCGGACCAATCATAAGAAGATTATGGCCACCTGCCGCGGCGATGGTGATATAGTCAATGAGGTTGTTGAGTCCTTTGACGTCCTTGAAATCTACATAGTGGTCATTGGGTTTTGGTGATCGGGGCTGCGGTGCTGGGATGATACGAAGGCTTCGTCTACCCTCAATGACAGTGATGGCTTCTCTTAAAGTCTCACAGCCAATGATTTCGATTCCCTTCACAAGCTGGGCTTCTTGAACATTTTCTTTTGCGATGATGAGTTTTGTTAAACCAAGCTCTTTTGCTTTTATAACCATTGGGAGGATACCTGAGACTGGACGGATATACGAATTGAGGGATAGCTCGCCGATGAGGGCTGTTTTTCGCAGATTGCTAGGTTTGATTTGGCTGGTTTTGATGAGCAGTCCGATAGCCATAGCTAGGTCGTAGTGGGTGCCTGTTTTTTTCATATCCGACGGGGCCAAGTTGAAGACAATTTTTTGCGGGGGGAAAATGAAGTTTGCATTCTTGATTGCCGCTTCTAACCTCTCCTTCGCCTCTTTAACGGCCTTATCACCGAGGCCAACGATGGATACGGACGGCGGACCAATAAGCGTGTCAGTTTCAACCTCGACTAAATCGCCTTGAATGCCTGATATAGAAAAACTGTATACGGTTGATGCCATGTTTTTGGATCTCCTTTTTTTGATGGGATTTTTATTGTTGGATTCAATTTGGTGTAGTTATTATATCGAGCTCACCTCTGGTATTTTTAGAATATTATAACAGTTTATTTTACTTTATTCTATTTGGGAAAATTGACTTTTCTGGTATGTTGGAAATCTGATTTACCTTTTTTGACTACTCTCCTTCAAAATCTAGTGAACCTGTCAAAATGCGAATCCCTTTCTGACTCCTCTCCCTCGTAATCTTGTGAACTTGTCAAAATGCCAACTCTTTTCTGACTCCTTTCCCTCAAAATCCAGCGAACTTGTCAAAATGCAGCCCCTTTTCTGACAACTCTCCCTCGTAATCTTGTGAACCTGTCAGAATGCCAACTCTTTTCTGACTCCTTTCCCTCAAAATCCAGCGAACTTGTCAAAATGCAACCCCTTTTCTGACAACTCTCCCTCGGAATCTTG